>NZ_JAYGIF010000098.1:0-70236 GCF_034931345.1 Pseudanabaena sp. CCNP1317
ATTATAGCATAGATAACTTCTATTGATTCGAGAATCGCTCAATTTGTTTCTGGCTCACTTTCATCCCGTCACTCATCCTTGTAAACGGATAGAGTGCGGGACTTCTCGTTCGCGTTAGTTAAATTTTTTTCTGGACTGACAGCGTTGCTGATTTTTCGTGAATAAATAGCTCCACAGCCTGTATTTCCCCGAACATATCATTAATAATCTCCAGAGCTTTTTCCTGATCGTGCGCTTGATCTAGTTTTTCAAGTTGTCCTGCCAAGGTCTGGATTCGTAAAGCCCCCACATTCGCACTAGAACCTTTGAGATGATGTGCTTCACCCATAATTTTTGACCAATCATCTCTAGTAATTGCATCATGAATCTTTTCAATACGCTGCGAGACATCTTCAACATAAACATGCAAAACCTCAATCTCAAACTCGATATCTCCTTCTGATATTTGGTTAAGTTGTTCTAAGTTAACAGGTGAGTCTGGTGGTTGCTGATTCATATACATAAAAGCCTTACAGCGATTAGCTAGGCTACCTTAGCTTGTATCTGGCTAAACTACCATGTATACAATCCAAAAATCCAGTAAGTAGCTAGGTATAAGTAAACTAAAAAACTAGAAAGCTGCCCCGCTCGCGTAGCGGGCGGGGCAGCTTTCTAGTTTTAGGTTTTCAGTATGGTGAGCTACTTAACTAAAAAAGCTATTCAAAAGCATTTCAGGCGATCGCGATATCGATGTTAGAATGAGAAGCAATTGTAAAGATTTGCAACATCAACTATTTATTCAAAATTTATTGGATTTGGCGAGGCTTAGCCTTGTCAACCCTAATCTCATCAAAATTTAAACAAGACGAGTCATATTGACCATGCGTATCATTTTAATGACAGGAAAAGGCGGAGTGGGCAAAACTTCTGTCGCCGCAGCCACAGGTTTACGCTGTGCTGAATTGGGTTATAAAACTTTAGTCTTGAGTACCGATCCTGCTCACTCTCTTGCTGATAGTTTTATGGTCGAATTGGGGCATGATCCTAAAGAAGTCCGTCCCAACCTCTGGGGAGCGGAGTTAGATGCATTAAGAGAGCTAGAAGGCAACTGGGGTGCTGTCAAGCGTTACATTAGTGAAGTTCTTCAAGCGAGGGGTCTGGAGGGAGTTCAAGCTGAAGAATTGGCGATCTTACCTGGAATGGACGAGATTTTTGGTTTAGTGCGTGTTAAACGTCACTATGATGAAAAGGAATATGATGTTTTGGTAATTGACTCTGCACCCACGGGGACAGCCCTGAGACTGTTGTCTCTACCAGAAGTAGCAGGTTGGTATATGCGGAAGTTTTATAAGCCATTACAGGGAATGGCACAGGTTCTGAGTCCTGTATTTGAGCCTATTTTTAAGCGTGTGACTGGCTTCTCTTTGCCAAACAAAGAAGTAATGGATGCACCCTATGAGTTTTATGAAGAATTAGAAGCTCTAGAAAAAATCCTCACAGATAACACCACCACAACCGTCAGACTGGTGACTAATCCTGAAAAGATGGTGATTAATGAGTCCTTGAGAGCGCATTCCTATCTCAGTCTTTACAATGTTGCCACAGATATGGTGATTGCCAATCGGATTATTCCTGAAGAAGTGCAAGATCCATTCTTTAAGGCATGGAAAGACAATCAGAAGCAATATTGCGAACAAATTCATCGAGATTTCCATCCTCTGCCAATTAAGCAGATTCCACTTTATGCTGAAGAGATGTGTGGGATTGCTGCCCTAGAGCGCTTAAAAGAGACTCTATATGGCAATGAAGATCCTTCGCAAGTCTATTACAAAGAAAATACAATGCGCGTTGTTGAGGAGAATAAGCAGTATCGTTTAGAGTTGTATTTACCAGGTGTACCGAAAGAAAAGATTGAGCTAACTAAGACTGGTGATGAGCTAAACATCCGCATTGGCAATCATCGCCGTAATTTAGTATTACCTCAAGCTCTATCAGTTCTCCAAACCTCTGGGGCGAAAATGGAAGATGATTATCTGAAAATACGTTTTTCTACTCCTGTATAGGCGATTGTATAGTAGCCCCAGAGCTTTTCGCTTATTCGCAAACCTAAGGTTCTAAAGTTAACGTGAGTTTGACGAACTTTAGAACTCAGAATCTTTATAAATCAATAGTCTTGGGATCTAAGCATACAAGCAAATCCAAATTATTATTGAAAATAAAGTCAATAGACTGCAAATCTGTGATTTATTGACTCCATTCTCAACAGGTTTGAACACTTTTATACAACACGATTCCTTGTAATCTTTATTAGGCAAGGACTACAGCCATCAAAATTCATCGAACTGACGTTAAAACCAAAAAGATAAGTGGCGGCGCGAAGCGCCGCCACTTATCTTTTTGGTTTTGATTTGTCCTATCTATCTCTTGCGTTGCTATAGATAGCATGTTGGCGATACCAAGCGATCGTCTGATTTAAACCTTCACGGAAACCTACCTGTGCAGTGAAACCAAAAGCTTGTTTAGCTCTTTCCACATCGAGACAACGGCGAGGTTGTCCATTGGGTTTGTCCGTTTCCCAGACAATTTCGCCATCGTATCCCATTAATTCACAAATCAAATGGATCAAGTCCTTGATCGAAATCTCCGAGCCAGTACCAATATTTACAGGATCTGACTCGTTATAAGTCGCCGATGCCATAACGATTCCTCTGGCAGCATCTTCAGAATAGACAAATTCTCTAGTTGGTGTGCCATCACCCCATACCGAAATTTGGCGATCGCCTTTTTGTTGAGCCTCATAAACCTTACGAATCAGTGCAGGAATTACATGGGAGCTACGCGGATCAAAGTTATCTTCTGGCCCATAAAGATTAACGGGCAGTAGGTAAATACCATTAAATCCATACTGTTGACGATAGGACTGTAACTGCACTAGCAAAGCTTTTTTGGCGACCCCATAGGGAGCATTTGTGACTTCAGGATAGCCATTCCAGAGATCTTCTTCTTTAAATGGTATGGGTGTAAAGTTGGGATAGGCGCAGATTGTGCCAACACAGACAAATTTTTGGACGTTAGCTTGATAGGCGGCATGGATTAACTGCACACCCATCATTAGGTTGTCATAAAAAAGTTCGGCAGGTTTTTCACGGTTGAGTCCAATGCCGCCGACATGAGCCGCAAGGTGAATGATTAAGTCTTGATCTTGAACGACTTTTTCACAGACGGCAAGCGATCGCAAATCATCATCTTTTGATCTAGGTACAGTGATCAAATCTTGGTTGGCTCCTGCGGCGATCAGTTGGGCAATTACCTGCTTTCCTAAAAAGCCAGCACCACCAGTTACCAAAATCTTTTGATCTTTGAATTGTAGTTTTGATTGATTGTCTATCATAAAAATTTCTTCAGTAAAGTACGAGTAGATTAAAAGCCCTGCTGTGCAGGGCTTTTAATCTACCAAGTCGATGCTTGTCCAATATTTCTCAATGTGGCAATATCCTCAGAATGCGTGCCTTTAGGATTTGGCAAGCCCAATGCTTCTAAATCTGCATCTACCATTAGCTCAACTAAAGCCTTGAAGGTAACTTTAGGCTCCCAGCCTAGCTTTTGTTTTGCCTTAGTCGAGTCACCTAATAACAAATCCACTTCAGCAGGACGAAAATAGCGCGGATCAATCTCTACATAGTCTTCCCACTTGAGATTGACATATGCAAAAGCCTCTTCTAAAAACTCGCGTACTGAATGCGTTTCCCCCGTAGAGATTACATAGTCATCGGGCTTTTCCTGTTGCAGCATCAACCACATTGCCTCTACATAGTCTTTGGCATAGCCCCAATCCCTTTTAGAATCCAAATTACCTAAGTACAGTTTTTTCTGCTGATTAGCAACAATACGAGCGATCGCCCTTGTGATCTTTCGGGTGACAAAGGTTTCGCCGCGACGAGGCGACTCGTGATTAAACAAAATGCCATTACAAGCAAATAGCCCATAGGATTCGCGGTAATTAATCGTTTGCCAATGAGCATATACCTTGGCACAGGCATAGGGGCTACGTGGGTAAAAAGGAGTGTCTTCATTTTGGGGTACGGCTTGCACCAAGCCATACATCTCCGATGAGCCTGCTTGATAAAAACGAATTTCGCGAGTGTTGCGTTGTTGATAGTCACGCAATGCTTCTAGTAAACGTAAAGTTCCCATCCCCACTGCATCAACCGTATATTCAGGTGAGTCAAAACTAACGCGCACATGGGACTGAGCGCCGAGATTAAATACTTCGTGAGGTCGAACTGCTTCTAATATTCGACCTAAAGTTGTGCCGTCAGTCAAATCGCCATAGTGCAGGAATAATTTAGTTTCTGGTAGATGTGGATCTTGATACATATGATCAAGGCGATCGGTATTAATCGTCGAAGATCGACGAATGATGCCGTGGACTTCATATCCTTTATCCAATAGAAGTTCCGATAGATAAGATCCATCTTGACCAGTAATACCTGTGATTAAGGCACGTTTAGATTTACTCATGAAGTTGGTATTAAAAGGACTCAGATAAAAGTTTATATCATTAATAAAACGTGAGTTCTATATAGCCATTAGCGTCGTGCGAAGCACGACGTTAATGGCGAAAAATGGTAAGAATCGCAAAGCGATTCTTACCATTTTTCGCCTTCTTAGATCTTTCCTGCAATTTGGAGAAGAGTTACTTCCCAAACTAGTCGTGGTTGCACATAACGCGAGATTAATTCCCTTGCTTTATCGAGATGTTGCAAAACTGACTTCGATCTTTGCTGCTCCCAAAAATAATTTTGCAAATAATCAATCAGCCATAATTGCAAATCCACCTCTAGCTCCTTGGTGATTTGTTTGGCGATCGCCATGGCACTTTTGGCATCCTTAGGAATTTGACGTACTGAAGTTAATAGCTCGATGGGAATACTCTTAAAGCGATCAAAGGACTCGATCGCCTGACCTGCCGATCCTTGCGCCAAGGCAACTACTTCGGGCGGAATATCTGTATGACCTTCGCGGGTGAGGACTTCCTGCATTTGCGCTTGATTTAGTCTTGTGAAGGGGATACGTTGGCAGCGCGAAACTAGAGTTGGCAAAATCGAACCAGCATCGGGAACGATCAAAATTATGGTGGCATACAGCGGTTCTTCGAGGGTCTTGAGCAGACTATTAGCGGCAGACTCTGCCATCGATTGCGCTTCTTCGAGAATCACTACCGATCGCTGACATTCGAGGGGCGATCGGCTGACAAACTCGCTGATTTCGCGGACTTGCTCGATCCTGATCTGAGGCAAAGCGCGTCGCTTGAGTCCTGCTGCGTCGGCTTCCTTTGCCGTGAGCATTTTGCCTTTGTCTAAATAGGTCGGCTCTACCCACAGCAAATCGGGATGATTGCGATCGCTTAATCGATGAGCAGATTTGCGATCGCCTAATAAAATTTCGGCAAACGCGGATGCAGTTTTACTACGCCCCACGCCACTCGTACCCGCAAATAAGTAAGCAGGAGCAATGCGATTACGTTGAATCGCAGCCTTTAATAAGGCGATCGCTTGACTTTGACCAACGACCGCATCAAAGGGCGAATTTATGGGTAGCGGCAAATTTGGGAGTGACACCTCTAGTCATTCCACTGATCTTGTAATGATCTTTGGGCGCTGACTCCTACTGGGTAGCGACGATGACGCTGCCCTGAATCAAGCGAATCAACATTGCGTCGTCTCAGCCACCATCGAATCGCTTCATCGACGATCGCCGCAGGGTTGTTGGATATTTCCAGTAGCTCAGTTAGTAATTCTGGGGCAATGTCCACTTTATAGACGAGTTCATCGGTGAGATCGATGGCTGGTGGATTGGCTTGATTAGTCTCGGTGATGGATTCTGATGCAGATGGCAAAGGTTGATTAATGGGTTCGGAGAGAGTCTGACTAAGATTTATTTCACTATTAGCTGAATCATTTGCTACTGCATCAGTTGAATTCAGATTATTTTTGTTTACTTGGAGTTTGCTCATATTGAGGATCGTGAACATCATGAGGATAAGTCCGAACTGAAAAAGTCCAATCATCAAGAGCAGTTTGTCTGGAGACCAAAATTCATCCATAAATTTTTGGGATCAGCTTATTAGCCTTTTTCCTAATCATTCCACTCGCCGCGAGGTGGCACAACGGGATTCATCGTTAGGGGACGGGAGCGATCTGCTTCTTTGATCGCTCGACGCTGCAACCATTGACGGATCGCCGTATCGATCGCCTGTTCAGGATCATTGGTGACTTCACCAAGCTCAGCAAGTAAAGCAGGATCGATGTCTATACTCTTTAGCACCTCATTAAATACTGCTTCATTAGCCGATTGGTTTATTTGCGGTTCGTTAGCGTTATCTTCTGGCATATGAGTTTTTAAATTAACTGGCACTAAATTTACTTGACACTATCCAGATTTTACCCAGATTTGTTACCTTCTGAATGTGCAGAGCGATCACAATCGTAGTTTTGCAATGATAAAACCCAAGCAGTGATTAGCGGCGTGGTGTGTCGTCAATCACTGCTTGAGTTTTGGATCTGCAAGACTTTGCATAGAATATGGGGTTTTGATGACCAAAAACTATGTATTCTGGAATAACATTACAGTCTCCTGTTTATCACCCGTTAGCATCCATGTCTTCACTTCAGGTCACACGCGGTACTCGCGATATCCTTGCTCCCGAAATTTATTATTGGCAGCAGTTAGAGACAACTGCGCGTCAAATCCTTGCCCAAGCCGCCTATACCGAGATTCGCACACCCATTTTTGAAGCAACTGAGCTATTTGCGCGGGGCATCGGTGAAGCTACAGATATTGTCGGCAAGGAAATGTATACCTTTAACGATCGCGGCGATCGCTCTCTGACTTTGCGACCTGAAGGCACGGCAGGAGTGGCGCGATCCTATATCGAAAATAAGTTATTTGCTCAAGGTGGCGTACAGCGTCTTTGGTACATGGGCGCAATGTTTCGCTATGAGCGTCCGCAAGCAGGTCGTCAGCGTCAATTTCACCAGTTGGGTGTTGAAGTATTAGGTAGCGCCGATCCGCGTGCCGATGCTGAAGCGATCGCGATCGCCAGTGATTTTTTGCAAGCTGTCGGGTTAACCGATCTTGTGGTGGATCTTAACTCGGTGGGCAGTGCGGAAGATCGGGTTGTCTATCGTCAATCCCTAGTGGATTATTTCACGCCTTTTGTGGATGAAATTGATGCTGATTCTCGCGATCGCCTGACTCGCAATCCTTTACGAATTCTCGATAGCAAAGATAAGCGCACCCAAGAAATTTCCCAAGATGCACCGAGCATTCTCGATTATTTAAGCCCTGAATCGCAACAACACTTTGAGAAAGTCAAAAGTCTATTAACGGATTTGCAGATTTCCTATCGCATCAATTCGCGTCTAGTGCGTGGCTTAGACTATTACACTCGTACCGCCTTTGAAATTCAATCCAATCAGTTGGGCGCACAGTCAGCAGTCTGTGGTGGTGGACGTTACGATCGCCTAATTGCAGAACTTGGCGGCGCGGATGTGCCTGCGGTAGGTTGGGCGATCGGTCTAGAGCGTTTGGTCATTCTCATGCAGCAGGTTGCTGAACAAAAACAAGCGGCGATCGATTTCTATGTGATTTCGCGAGGCGACCAAGCAGAAGCTAAGTCTCTATCCATTGCTCAAATTCTCCGTAAAGCAGGATTTACAGTAGAACTTGATGTTAGTGGTGCGAAGTTTGACAAACAATTCAAACGGGCAAGTAATGCCAATGCTAAAGCCGCTATTGTTATCGGTGATAGCGAAATCGAAGCAGGGCAAGTCCAAATCAAATGGCTAGAGTCTGGCGAACAGGAAGCGATCGCGATCGCTGATCTAAGTGACAGTTTTGAGGTGTTAAGACAAAAGTTAAAGATTATTACTAAGTAGCTCACCATAATTAAAACCTAGAAAGCTGTGCCACCCGCTACGCGGATGGCACAGCTTTCTAGGTTTTTAGTTTACTTATGCCTAGCTACTTATTGCTTGACCTAATCCATAACCTAATCAATAAAGTCCCCAGCGTAACCACACCACATAAAATCGCCAAAATCCAATTCTTAGGGGTCCAGTCTACCGCACCAAGATAATTGGAACCGATCGCAATGGTATGTACTGAAGCTAGTACCAAAGCAGGAACCGAGAGCAAATGCACATAGCGCCAAGATTTACCTAGTTTCGCCATCATCCAATCAGAGCTAGTGAGAGCAGCAGGAGCCATCAGTGCGATCGCGATCGCGCCAATCCAGATCGAGATTTGGTGCTGCGGAATCATGAAGGATAAAGCATCAAAGTTCCATTGAAAAGTATGCTCAATCTTATGGAAAGTATGGGCAAGGGATAGAACAAATGCACCAACACCGATCGCTCGACGATAGGTCATTAAAACTGAACCAGCTTTACAAATATGTCTGAGAGGACGGGCGGCAAGGGCAAGGATCAGTAAAATCAAACCTGCATGACCCGTGTAGTCCACCATGTCACTAGTTCGCAATAGCGTTAAGATCCCAATAGTGAGAGTAATCCAGCCACCCATGCGAAATAACTGACTGCGGCGATCTCGGCTCAACAATCCTGCAAAGACACCCATACCGAGCATTGATGGCAAAGTTCCTAATCCAAATGCCAACATCGTCAGAGCCCCCTGCATCATATCGCCAGTTTCCGCCGCCTTAATCTGAGCCGTGTAGAGAAAACCACAGGGAATCAATCCCCATGTCATGCCGAGTAAAGCTGGAGTTAATGGATGGGAATGCAGCGATAGTTTCATCATCGCGGAGCTAAGACGTTGATGCAGTCCCGCTAGAGCCATAGGATTGATAAATGGAAGAGTAGGCAAACCTTCTGGCTTAATCTGGACAAGTCCCATCCATACCAAAAGCACACCTGTCAAAATCGCAAGCCAACGCCGCAGATCGCTTTCTAAACCTGCTAACTGTCCACTAGCCACTAGCACCGAACCGATCGCACCAATGGCAGCTCCCGCGATCGCATAGCTGAAGATCCTGCCAATGTTCAGCAATGTATGAAAGTACAAGTACTGTTGCCAAGCTTGAGGATGATTTTGGGAGTTGCTATCTTTGCCTGAAAGTGAAAAAGCGACGGTCAATGGACCACACATCCCCACACAATGACCGAAACTCCCTAAAAAACCTAAAGCAGCAACAAGCAATAAATCTAGCATTCTTTATTTATAGCGCTTTGCGCTGAATTATTTTTAAAACCAGTGTTACTACGTAGAACAAAGATAGTCATCATGTTTCCATGTCATCCTGCAAGAAGATTTGAAGACCAAATCCCTACATTATTGCAATGGTAGGGGCTTGGTCTCCAAGCCCCAATCGCTACTCTCAAAAAATCTCTTGATTTTGGCTTGAGCGCAAATTGATATCTATCTACCCACATTAGTCGTAAAGGTTAATTCAAAGGGGGAGAAGTCTGCTCCTTCCGTTGGGGAACCACTCAAGTGCAGTTCATATCTTCCTACTTGGGGAAATATGACTTCCATACTCGGTAATCCCAAATAGCGCTCAATAATTGACAAAGGATTAGCCACCGTAAATTTGATGTTGCGATCGGTCAGCGATCGCACTTCTAACCGACAATTGCATTTTCCGTAAGGGATAAGCTCGCCACCGCGTCTGGTGAGCGCAATCCAGATTCTCGATTTTTTACCCGCAACAGGGCGATCATTTGGTTCGATATGGATTGTGCCGCCTACCCCTTGAGAAGTTTTGACTTCATGGGCAATGCGAACAGGCGATGAAAATTTGGCTAGGTGAGAACCGTTGATATTAGAAGCAGTAGATAAATGCAAGTTGAATAGGATAGAAGCTACTTCAAACATTGATTAATGATAATTCTTAATTATTGAGGTTTGACAACGCCACAAGCAATCCGAGTTTTATAGTCAACATTGGGAATTGTTGATTTTCCATTTGCACCTGCATGAATGACGATCGCAGTGCCGCCTTGCTTTAGTAAAGAGTTACGCCCCGTACCCAGTGTTAATTCTGGCAGGGTCGCCGTCAAAGTTCCTGACCCATCCTGCTTAACCATGATATTTGGCAAATCACCCGCAGGCTTATGTTGATCAGATCCATGCTTCATATCCTCATGTTTGTAATGAGTATGATGATGATGTTTGTTATGCATATGATGAAGACTGCGATCATGGGAATCATCCACGGGCGATCGCTTGGGATCAAAATGATGTCCTGCTGACTTAAAGTCTGGCGCTTCACATTTACCATTTTCATGTAAATGCACCATATGCTCTCCCTGAGCGAGTTTTTGAACTTGCAGAGTTACCTTCACGCCTGAAGCAGATTGAGTAAAAGTCGCAGTTCCTACAAGTTCGCCCTTAGCATTAAAAATCTGTGAGTTAGCGCTGGGTTTCAAAGTTTTAGAAATAGCTGGACTAGTCAGAGTTGCCATTGTGATTAGAGGCAGAAAAACTACGAACTTAGAAGCAAATTTAGCTTGAAATTGATACTTATTTAAATGAATCATACGATCTACTTTCCCTCACCTTAAAATATGAATTGTTTGAAGTTAAGCCGCGTATTGCGCGGCTTAACTCACTTCTTTATGCTTTTGGCCAACCGTTCTGAGATTGTTCGAGTACATAGTTAGCAACTAGACTAATTTCTTCATCCTTAAGTTTTTTCCCAAAGGCAGGCATTGCACCTTTACCCTTAACAACTTGCAGAGAAATAGCTTCAACCGTGTTCTTGCCATATTTTTCCAAGGCATCTGCTTTCAAGGTTTTTGCAGCAACTACGTTGTTTTTGCCACCTGCATGACATTGAGCGCAATTATTGTTAAAGATTTTTGCACCTGCGGACACTTCCGCAAAAGCTGGTTGACCGAAAGCAAGACTCACCAAAATTGTTAAGGCGATCGCGAGAATAGAAAAAATGCGTTTCATAGTTATTTAGTCCTTAAATATTCACGAAAAATAAGGGCAAAGCTATAGCTGATGCCCTACGCGGCTTAGCCGCAAAGTCGAGTTGAATTTTAGTCTGAATGTATGATGACGGTATTTGCTCTAGCCGTCAAAAGACAGTCCGTCAAACAAAGCTCCAAAAGAAAATGGCGGCGCTTCGCGCCGCCATTTTCTTTTGGGTTTATTGCTATAGCGCACCGTCTCTAGACGGCTAACCCTACCTCAATCTTAGGTAGGATCAACAATTGCAGTGGGATCGCTGTGATAAGCTAACAATGTTAGTGTCATTAACACGAATAAACATGGATCGACCTTCTCGCTCTGTTCCCCAAGCCGCACAAGCCGCCTATTCAGGGGATTCGTCATACGGACGCACACCGCCGCCTGACTTACCTTCGCTACTGCTAAAAGAGCGGATTATTTACTTTGGGTTGCCTCTTGTATCTCCCGACGAATACAAACAGCAGCTTGGTGTCGATGTTACAGAATTGCTCATCGCCCAACTTTTATATTTACAATACGAAGATCCCGAAAAACCGATTTTCCTGTATATCAACTCCACAGGGACTTCTTGGTACACAGGTGATGCGATCGGGTTTGAAACCGAAGCTTTTGCCATCTGTGACACACTCAACTATATTAAGCCTCCCGTCCATACCATCTGCCTTGGACAAGCCATGGGGACAGCCGCAATGATCCTCGCCTGCGGAACTAAAGGTTTCCGAGCGAGCTTGCCTAATGCCACGATTGTCCTCCACCAAGCTCGCCGCCAAACCAGAGGACAAGCCTCTGACTTGCAGATTCAAGCTAAGGAAGTACTGACCAATCGCGAAGCAATGCTGAGAATCCTGTCTCGGACTACAGGTAAGTCACCTGAGGTACTTACCAAAGATATGGATCGGATGTTTTATATGACTCCTGAGCAAGCTAAAGAATACGGGTTAATTGATCGCGTACTCGAAAGTACTAAAGATTTGCCTAAAGCAGTTCCAGCACTTGTTTAAGCAATTAGCTGTTAGCAATTAGCTGTTAGCTGTTAGCTGTTAGCTCAGTTAATTTTACAGTCCATAGCTAAAAGCTAAAAGCCAAAAGCCAAAAGCTAAAAGCTAAAAGCTAAAAGCCAAAAGCCAACCAATTACCAATTACCAAAAACCTATGCCTATCGGTGTTCCTAGAGTTCCCTATCGCTATCCTGGTGACTCATATACGCAGTGGATTAGCATCTACGAGCGCCTGTCAATGGAGCGAATTATTTTCCTGAGTGGAGAAGTTTCGGATGGGATGGCAAATTCGATCATTGCTCGATTGCTCTACTTTGATTCTGAAGACCAATCCAAAGATATCTACATGTATATCAACTCTCCTGGTGGCTCAGTTTCCGCAGGATTGGCAATTTTCGACACGATGCAGCATATTAAGGCTGATGTAACCACCATTTGTGTTGGACTGGCAGCTTCAATGGGTTCATATCTATTGATGGCTGGAGCTAAGGGTAAGCGTTACGCTCTGCCCAATGCTCGAATTATGATTCATCAGCCGTCAGGTGGGACTCGTGGTCAAGCGTCCGACATTGAGATTGAGGCACGAGAAATCATTCGGATTCGCCATAAGCTGAATGGAGAATATGCTAAGCGGACAGGACAGCCCCTAGAGAAGATCGAGCGTGATATGAATCGCGACTATTACATGTCTTCAGAAGAATCTCTTGCCTACGGATTGATCGATCGCGTTCTTGATTCACCACAATCAGTTTAATGAAAACAAAAAAGATGTAATGATGCGTAGCATCATTACATCTTTTTTGTTAAGGCAGAGTGCAGTAATTATTTTTTCTATTGGAATACAATCGGATCATCTAGATTTTGACAGAAGTCGATAAATGATGGCGCACTTTCGCTACCATCGGCAAATTCAGCCTTAATCCATTGTTTGCACAATTGATTGTCAGTGGAACTGTCCCAAACCATCTTGGCATTCTCCCCTGAACCAATGCCTGAGCCAATATCAAACTGTCCCCAAGTCTTTTCTGGCTCACCCACCATCAACTTTTTGATTGTCGAATTGCTATTATTCTTAACGTAGAAATACCATTGATCAGCAGAAGCAGAAGAAACATTTGCCACTAGACTCAAGGCAAGTACACTAGCAGAAATCAAAAAACTTTGTTTAACCACTGTCTTAAACTCTCTAAAGAAGCTCTTACTAAGAATATAAACTATAAAATCTGATTTGCAACATACACTGAGATTCTTATAACTTTTTATAACTTTTGATGTGGTTTAGCTATGACTTTTATAGTTCAATCAATCCAATATCAGCCTTATCAATTGGCTTTCCGCGAACCCTTTCAAACTGCGACGGGTATACTTCTAAATCGTGAAGGTTTTGTGATTGAGATTCGCGATCGCCGATCTGATTATCAAGTTCAGCATATTGGCTTAGGTGAGTCTGCGCCACTTTATGGTTTCGGAATGGAATCTTTGCGCGAGACAGAACAAGTCTTAAAAGAAGCTCAGCGATCGCTGATTAATGCAGAAATCAAAAACCTCAAAGATATTGAGAATGTACTTGCAAAATATGTTTGCACTCCTGCGGCAAAACATGGAATTGAATTAGCATTACTCAATTTATTATCACAAGTGCAAGGTATTTCCATTTCTCAATTGTTAGCTAATTCTTTTTCGGGAATAGTGCGAGATCAAGTTACAGTTAATGCGGTGATTGGAGCGATCTCTCCTGAATTAGCTGCCACAAAAGCAAGGGAATATATAGAACAAGGTTATCACTGTCTCAAAATCAAGGTGGGAACACAGGATTTTGAAATGGATTTGCAAAGAGTAGAAGCAGTGCGATCGCAGATTGGGAATGATATCCAAATTCGGATTGATGCGAATCAAGGATGGTTAGTCGAGGAGGCGATCGCTAATTTAAAAAAACTGGAATTTTTACAAATCGAATATGTCGAGCAACCTGTTGTTGCTTCCGATTTGGCAGGTATGGCGGTGGTCAGGCGATCTCAATCAATTCCCATTGCGGCTGATGAATCTGTCAATAATCTTGCCCAATTGCAGCAAGTGATTAAGTCTCAGGCTGCGGATATTATTATTCTCAAGCCTATGGCGTTAGGCGGAATTATCACGGCAAATCGTGCAGCAGCGATCGCTTTCCAAGCTGGCTTAGATGTAGTGGTAACAACAACTATCGACGGAGCGATCGCTCGACAAGCTGCCTATGACCTAGCTGCCGCTTTGCCAATTCAACGAGCTTGCGGTTTGGCTACAGGACATTTGTTAATAGAGAATTAGCGCGAAGCGCTAATTCTCTATTTTATTTGTCACTTCGAGATGTGCCAGACTCTTGGAAAATCTGAATAGCATTGAGCGGATCGCTGCTAAAAGTACCAGAGCGATTAACTTTCTGGGGAGAAGCGTTGTAATTACCAGGGATAACGGGTTGGATCTCTTCAACGTCAAAATTAATATTTTGAATCTTGAGATTAGAGTTTGGTAAATCTCTTTCTATCGAAAACTGATCAGTATTGGTGGGCGAAATCGGCTGACCTTGGGCAGGACGTAAGCGATCGGCATCGCCTAGTTGAGGCTGTTGTGCCGAGACTGGACTAATTGCAGTGCTGGCGATCGCTAAAAAGGCGATCGCTGAAAATTGAGAAATGCGTTGATAATGTCTGTTCATAAATTCCTCGCATTAGCAGTCAGAGACGTTAACTACAATAATTGCTCATTATATTGGACAAATCAAAACTCGAATAGGTTGCGGCGGGGCGAAGCCCCGCCGCAACCTATTCGGTTTTTAAAGATACGCTTAAATTGCCAGCTCTAATCTTTAGGTTTAAGCGCATTTTTAAAGCCTAAAACCAGCAAAATATTGGTCATTGTTAAAAACGACTCTGCACTTCCATGTAACCAATCAACATTAGCTAAGGCTTCGTTATATTGTGTCTGAGCATAAATCCCTGCGGGAATCGTAATCGCCACAAAAACTAACGTGCCATAAAATCCCCAAAGTCCCAGTTTAGGAAATTGCTTTGATTTAGTAGCAAACCAGAGAAAAGCAAGATAGGGGAAAAGAGACAATCCAAATAAGGCTTCTTTGGGCATCGGTTCTGGTTAGATAAGCTTAGGTAATCAAGATTAGAATAAATTTAGTGACAGAATTATTAGATCTCAGCAATAATGTTCCTGTCACACCAACAAAGTGATTGTCAATAAAACCACTAAAGATTGAAAACTTGCACAAATCACTAAATTTTCATATAGCACCTAATTAATACTTCTTTCTAAATTTACCTAGTCTGCAAGAAAGTATTTGCTTACACTTCACACTCTATTTCACACTACTGTGCTATGTTGAAAATAATAAATATTGGGTAATATATTTCTACCCATTGGTCTAAGTGTGATCGTTTTTTCTAAAAATTTTAAGAAGGATGTAACCAGTGGTTACCTTTAATCCATTTACTGCACCACCACCTGAAGAAGTGCCATTAAAGGATGCACCTCTTATTCGAGTAATTGCACAGGTGAGATTTCCACCTATTCTCTCTATAGAGAAGAGAGATTTTGTTGGGGCATTTCAAGAGTCAATTCGCGATAACTACCCCATTCTACAACCAGAACAAACTAAAGGATTTGCTTTTGATGACCAAGGCGTTGTTCCAATCATTCCTCAATTAACTTGGCGTTTTGTAGACGTAGTAGATAACTGGAATTGGAGAGTTTCGCTTGCACCTAGTTTTGTCGCACTTGAAACAACTGCTTATTTAAGTCGCTATGATTTTTTAAAGCGTCTACAAAGTGTACTTATTGCTCTTAATGAAAATTTTAAGCCCGCAAGTATTGATCGATTTGGGTTGCGATATATCGATAGAGTTGTTGGTCAAAATTTGCAAGATATATCCTTACTTGTAAAGCCTCAGATAGCTGGAATGATATCTACTGATTTTAGAGAGTACATCTATCAAACTATCAATGAATCTTTGTTAATTAGTCCAGATAGCGGTGAACAAATTGTTGCAAGATGGGGATCTTTACCTAGTGGAGTGACTTTTGATCCTAGTGCAATTGCCCCCATTGCTGAACCCAGCTGGATTCTTGATTTGGATATGTCACTTTCAAAAAATCGAGGGTTTAATATTGAATCTTTGATACTTGAAGGACAGAATTTCTCTGAAAGAATTTATACTTTTTTCCGATGGGCAGTAAATAATGATTTTTTGAGGCGTTTTGGAGGTGAATTATGACTATTATGTTAAGGGAGAATCCCGAGCTACTATCAGTTACCTCTGCGCTTGAAACTATAAGACAAGAAAAAAATTATTACTCTAGAGCTTTTATATTTCATTCTGGCACAACTGCTTGTACCGTAACCGCCGAGCAAAATCTTCTAGCTACGGTAGAGATGACAACTAGCGGGATAAGCTTGCCATCAACCACTTCGCCAGAAGCCACACAAAAATCTCTTAGCGAATTGCGAAGATTAAGTGGGCTAACTTGGGATCAGCTTGCCAAACTTTTTAATGTTTCACGCAGAAGTCTTCATTTTTGGGCAAGTGGGCAACCTCTATCTAGCTTTAACGAAGAGCATCTGAATCGCCTATTAAGTACCATCCAATACATTGATCGAGGAAGTGCCAGTCTTAATCGGACTTTGTTAATGAAACCTGACAATAATGGTAATCTACTTTTTGATCTTTTAATTGCAGGTCAATACGAAAAATTCAAGCAGATCGTTGGTACTAATAATGCGCCCCAAAAAGCACAATTAGGCTCTTTATCAAGGAATGTTTATAAAGCACGTATGCCTCAGAATCCAGCAGATCTGGTTGATGCTCTTCAAGATCCTATCCATCGTGAAGTTGGAGAATATAGAATCGCTAGAGTTGCAAGGAGCCGAAAAAATAGTAGTGGTCAATGAGCATGAAGTTTGGGTTCAGGCAGTAGATTTTGCTCTGAGAGATTGGAGTCAAGGTGATTGTGTAATTGGCGAACAATGGTTTGTTTTTCGATTCAATCCTCAATGTCCTTTGACTCCTGAATCTATTGATGTAGCACAAGAGGATGCTGATCTTACAGAATCCAAGGTTAAAGGGCTGGTTGTAGTCACACAAACTTGTGATATTGTCCGTTCTTGCAAAGAGAGACCATTTGTTGAGGTTGTACCTCTAGTAGAAGTTGGAACGCAACTTTTGTCCGAGATTAAGCGAATTAGACGACCTCGATATGCTTACATTCCAGGGGTTGAAGAGTTTAATCTTGTCGCTGACTTAGATCTCGTAATGACAGTAGAGAAAGGAGTTGTAGCACAGTGGAACCGCAAACTGGGTTGTCCTACCGATGATGATGTTAGATCATTTGGACAAGCTCTGGCACGGAAGCGCAGTAGATTTGCATTCCCCGATGACTTTAATGATTTTGCCAAGAAACTTCAAACCCGTCTAAGAGATAAACATAGCAAAGCTACAGATGAAGGCGAAGCGCTTCGTGCTTTACGGGAGATTAGAGTACGTGCAGAACCTTCTTGGAGTGACTCTCAAGTTCATTTGCTGTTTTGGTTTATTCGTCATGAAGATCAGATACAGTTTAAAGGAATAGAATGGAATCAGCTTCTTAAACAGTGGTTAAAATTAATTCCTGATACTGGAAGATTCTATGTAGACGGTTTGGTAGTGGCTTTAGAAGACATGACAGCGAAAGATTATATTGAGAGTGATTCGCTTGATCTAGATCATTTATCCTCATAATGTAAAGAATATAATTTTTTTACATAAAAATATCGGAATTAGATGGCATAATATTAAGCAAAAATCGATAGACACTAATCTGATCGCGCAACTTTCCAAATAAAATAGGCAGCGATCGCCAAAGTACTATTGCCGATTAAGGTTAAAGCAGCTTGTACCGTCACTAGCCATTCTAACGAATCAGCATTATCAAAAAAGTGCCAAGTCACCGCACACATGGCGCTAACCAAAGCAGGAAACATCGCCCATGCTAAGTTGCGCCATCCGCGATCGGGATTTTGCTTGTCATATTGCCAAATGAGCCAAATGGCTAGAGTCCATTCGATCACGCTAGAAATATGGATGACCCATGTGGGTAAAGACAAAGAGTGCATGGTGATTCTATAAATTTTTTGCATAGGCGGCGCAAAGCGCCGCCTATGGGGTTAATGTTTTGCTTCGCGCATGGTTAGAAATTCGCGAATTTGCCGATCGCTTGGTTGAGCAGAGATTGCTCCCATATCTAAGGTGGTTAAGGCACCTGCGGCACAGGCATAAGCAATCACTTCATTGGCAAATTTAGGATCGAGCAAATTGGTCAGAGGACGGTGATAGATTTTATGAATGAATGCGGCTAAAAAAGCATCGCCTGCGCCAGTTGTATCGATTGAATGAACTGGATAAACAGCATGTTTACCCTGCTTTTCACCTAAGTAGTAACGACAATCTTGATCGCCATTAGTGATCAAAATTCCTTCTAGATGGCTATAGGCTTGGGCGATCGCGGCGGGACTAGTTAACCGAAATAGTAGCTTTGCCTCATCCTCAGTCATTTTCAGAAAATCAGTGTATTTCAGTAAAACTGGCAAGAGTTTAGCTACCTGCTCAGGATTTTTCCAGAACATCGCTCGCCAATTAACATCAACTACTACCTTTACAAAATTTTCCTCGGCAAGTTTTAGCGCTCGACCGATCGCCCTTGATGTCTGTGGATTTGCTAAACCCAATGTCCCTAATACTAAAAATTTAGCATCCGCAAATAAATGCTCAGGCAAATGCTCCGCAGACATCAAGGTGTCGGCAAATACCGTATTCGCATCACCATTGAAGCGATCAAAACTGCGATCGCCATGAGCATCACGGGTGACATAAACCTCACGGGTAGTAGATTCAGGATGCACTTGCACGCCTGAAGTTTCTACACCTGCGGCCCCCAATTGTTTGAGTAAATCAGTTCCTGCGGCATCTTGACCAACGCAGCTAATCAAACTGACAGGAGTGCCTAGCTTAGCTAAGCCACAGGCGACATTAGCAGGCGCTCCACCAAAATATGGTTTCCAAGAACTGACTTGGTCATAGGGAACCCCAATATCTTCAGCTATTTGATCAATTAAAACTTCGCCAAGGCAAATTACACGCGGCATAGGCGGACTTTACGAGGACAGTTTGGACTTTCGCGATTCAATGATAGCAATAGCTGCATCCACTTTATCGGGAAATACCACAACTAAACTACTTTGAGGGGCGCTATCCAAGGCGGCTGTGATAGCTTCCGATTCGTCAAGAATTGTAATACAGGGGATATTACTATCCACTTCTTCGACTCCTTGACGCAACAGGTCGGCAACCACACGAGGGGTACGTCCCCGCAAATCCTTGTCTTCTTTAATAAAAATGCGACTAAACATGGTTGCCGCTAGTTGTCCTAGCTCAATGATGTCTTCATCGCGGCGATCGCCTGGTGCGCCAATCACACCGATCGCTTCACCTTCCCATTTTTGAATAAAATCGGCGATCGCTTTAAATCCCGCAGGATTATGCGCGTAATCAACCAGCGCGTGATACTTGCCCAAGTCAAACAAATTCATCCGTCCAGGGGTCTGCTCACTAGAAGCTACAAAGGTGGCTAAACCTTGACGAATCTGCTCGATCTGCACATCCTGAGCAAAGGCAGCTAAACTTGCAGCGAGTGAATTTTGAATATTAAAGGCAGCACGTCCACCAAGGGTAAGAGGCACGTTTACCGCCTTTTCAATCCGCAATTTCCAATCACCCTTCAAAATTGTCAGAAACTCGTCTTCATAGACTGCGGCAAGTCCACCTTCAGCAATATGGGACTTAATCAATGGGTTCTCAGGATTCATACTGAAATACGCAACCTTGGACTGTAGCTCTTGAGCCATGGCAACCACCAAGGGATCATCCGCATTCAGTACTGCATAGCCGCTCGGTAGAGCTGTCTTCACAACTACGCTCTTGAGTTGGGCAAGGTCTTCAATTGTGTCAATGTCACCAATACCAAGGTGATCGGCGGCGACGTTCATCACTACACCGACATCGCAGCCATCAAAGCCTAAACCCGATCGCAAGATGCCACCTCTAGCGGTTTCTAAGATCGCCACTTCAACCGTGGGATCGCGAAGAATGACTTGAGCGCTATAGGGACCAGTCGTATCGCCTTTCTCGACTAAGCATTCACCGATGTAGATCCCGTCGGTAGTGGTGTAGCCAACTCGCTTACCAGTCTGCTTGAAGATATGAGCAATTAGGCGCGTGGTAGTGGTTTTGCCATTTGTCCCTGTGATCGCAACGATGGGAACACGGGTAGGCGATCCCGATGGGAACAGCATATCAATAACAGGTGCAGCCACATTGCGCGGTGTGCCAATACTTGGCGCGGTATGCATTCTGAACCCAGGTGCAGCATTTACCTCCACGATCGCCCCATCAGTTTGGCGCACAGGCAAGGAAATATCTTCAGTGACCATATCGATCCCCGCAATATCCAAACCAATAATTCTTGCCACGCGCTCGGCTAGCCAGATGTTTTCAGGATGAATCTCATCGGTGCGATCAACTGATACACCACCTGTACTTAAGTTGGCAGTTGCCTTGAGATAACAGATTTGTCCCTTGGGTGGTACAGATTCTAGCGTAAATCCTTGCCTGACAAGAATATCCATGCTGGTGCGATCAATCTCGATACGGGTCAAGACGTTATCATGCCCATCACCACGGCGGGGGTCTTGGTTGGTAATTTCGATTAATTGTGAGATCGTAGAGACTCCATCACCTGTGATGTTGGCAGGAACGCGCTCAGCAACGGCGACGAATTTGCCATCGATCACCAGTATGCGATGATCGCGACCTGTGTGGAAGCGCTCAATAATTACTTCTTCGGAAACTTCTTGCGCCATGTCAAAGGCGGCGATCGCTTCTTTAACGGTACGCACATCAATAGTGATCCCGCGTCCATGATTGCCATTTAAGGGCTTGATTACAATCGGAAAGCCGCCAACTTCAGCGATCGCATCTTCTAGATATTTAGGCGATCGGATCGTTGTTCCCCTTGGCACAGGTATTCCCGAAGCCCGCAAAATGCTCTTTGTGCCTTCCTTATCACAGGCTAGCTCTACCGCTAAGATCCCCGTTTTATTAGATAAAGTAGCCTGAATCCGACTCTGATAGACCCCATAGCCCAGTTGGATCATGGCACGACTACCAAGCTCTAACCAAGGGATATTTCTTGCCTTGGCTTCAGCGACAATTGACTCAGTGCTTGGACCCAATTGACCATCAAGGCGAATATCCCTTAAATCCTTGAGATCCTCTTGTAGCTCAGTAGTTGCATAGGTTCCCGTTTCTAAGATACTGGTGCAAATCCGTATGGCTGCACGGGCGGCATATCTTCCTGCGCCCTCGGTCTGATATTCAAATACGACTTGACAGACATTTTTTTCAACAGTCTGTCTAATTGCTCCGAAATCGACCTTCATCCCCACATAGCCTTGAAGTGCGATCGCAATATCTTTAACAATTTCTGCTAAAAAATCAGCGTCACCAATATCTGATCGATGAGCTATATCTTTCCCCGCAAGGCTTGGCAACACTTTGCATAAATTTTGATAAAAGCTAGCTCGTTGTACTTGAAAATCCTCTAAATCTAATCGTACAACTACAAGCTGATGTCGTTGGATACTCCAATAATTTGGACCACGTAATGTCTGGATTTTGAGAATTTTCATAGTCAAGCGTTTTTAAAGGTGCATCCAATGCCTAAATGTCCAGTATCTAATCCTAGCGATCTTGTGGATCTTCATTTTGTATAAATTGAACCAAAATTAGATCAGTTAACAATAACTTCATTAAGTCTTTAGGTGAGGTTTTATTAGTATATTTTGCTAAGGAAAATCACAATTCACTATTCAAACTCTGCCAAGAAAGCAGTTTCAATTATGAATCTGTGCCCCGATTACTGAAGCTAAGTCAAGCAATCGAGCCTCACAACTAAATAGACTCATCTGTATGTTGATGCTGCTGTGGTAAAGTCTCAATCCGACCGGGAATCGGCTTTTGCGTTGGCTGCAAACCCGACAACATGCGTGAGAGTTGTAAACCATCGAGGACAGGTTTTGTCTCCCGAATCTTATGCCAAACTGAACGCGCCATCAGCAAGGAATGTCCTTGACGTTGGGCATGAATACTTTCTAAGTAATCTTCACGTTCGGGTTGATAATCAGCAGAAGATAGTTGGAGACTGACCTGCTCAGATAATTTATCAGAAGATTGCTTCGTGACAATTCGTGCAATTTGTGAAGTTAGCTCTGGATAAAGCCATGTGTAGGCGGGATGAACCGTAAGTTGGCAATGATGAACTAGTTTTTCATTGGTTTGATTAACGGTTGGGCGCTGCAATAGCAGATAAAAGTAACCGATCGCCGCTTTGCGCTGTGGCTCATAGACATAGCCTGACACGTCCTGCAAATGATTAATTAGCAAGGAACTGTGATTAACCAGTTTGTCGATCGTTTTTGCCCGAAAATCATCAACATTGAGATCGTAAACTTGGCGAATATGTGGAGGCATTGCGGCGGTATCAAGTTGATAAAGCAAGCTAGCATCCGCATTACTGACGGGCATTAAATTTGGCAGATCTGGAGAATGTTGGGCGAGTTCGTGCAGACTTGCTGTATCAATTTCCCAATCAGTAAATTGGGCGAGGGGCTGAAAGCCATTCTGACGATAGAGGGCGATCGTATCTTTTTGGTTAATGTCAACCTGCAATACCCAAGTTCTTGCCTCTAGGCAGGATTCGAGGCAATAGCGAATCAGTTGTGTCCCGACGTTGTGTTGACCATTCTGAGCTTCAGGCAGAACCACAACGCGATCAATCTGCCAAGTACTACTGTTGTTATTAAAAGGGGAAACCCGAATAAAGCCTTGGATGATGCCATTACATTCGGAGACATAGGCTCTCACATAGGGCTTGAGCAGGGTTTGCACAGGCGCAGGTAACCAACTGGCTAGCTGGTGTAAGCTGATTTTTTGGCGGCTGCGACAACCGCTAAGATCGCTGACCGCAATCTGTTCGAGATCATTGGGCGATGCAAATCGCTGAATAAACTCTAAGTCGCGATGTTGTAGCGGACGGATCGTGTTACCAAGCACTGGAAAAGGTTGCATAGCTGCTTATGCCAGAGAAAGAATTGATAAAGCCTAGGGATATGAGCTTGAAATATGAGGATCTAGCTTGGGATCGCTTTAAAAACCAGAACAACCCATTGCTTACGATTTTAATACATATTTTATAAACATCGCCCAAAAAGAAAAGGCGGTACTTTACTTTCGTGAATTAGTATTACTCCCAAGAAATAGTGGTGCGGCGCGAAGCGCCGCACCACTATTTCTTGGGTTTTGATGCTTTACATCGCCTTTTCTTAAGAACAGGAAAAGGTGCGATGTTGTAGAGATGGCATCTGGCGGCGAATTTGGTCAAGGCGTGAGGGCTGGATTTCGGCGATCGCCACCCCAATGTGATCTCCTGCATCGGCGAGAACAATGCCCCAAGGATCGACAATCATCGCGTGACCATGGGACTGACGACGAGGCGTATGCATCCCCACTTGAGCAGGTGCAATCACATAGCAAGTATTTTCAATGGCTCTAGCTTGCAATAAAACTTGCCAATGATCTTTACCAGTAAAAGCAGTAAAAGCCGCAGGAACAAATAATATGTTTGCGCCATTTTGGGAAAGGTGGCGATAAAGCTCTGGGAACCTCACGTCATAGCAAACTGATAGTCCCAAGTTGCCATATTTCTCAGAAACATAGACAGGCGGCGATTCACTACCTGCTAACACAGTCGCAGATTCCTGATAGGTGTTGCCATCAGGCAGATTAACATCAAACAAATGCATCTTGCGATAACGAGCTAGCTCCTCACCTTCACGACCAATCAGTAGAGCCGTGTTGTACATTTTGCCCTGATTGCCATTGTTGCTATCAGTAACAGGCACAGGAAAGCCGCCACCAAGTAACAGGATTTGATAGCGTTGAGCGATCGTAATTAAAAATTTCTCGCTCTTTTCTGCAATTTCTGTAGAAAGCCTTGTCTTTTCGCTCTCGTCACCTAAAAACGAGAAATTTTCAGGTAAGCAAACTAGTTCTGCACCTCGATTCACAGCCAGTTGGATCAAATCTTCTGCTTGAGCAAGATTTTTATCTACATCAGAGACACTGGTCATTTGTACGGCAGCCGCCAAATATGACTTCATTTCAATCCTTAAAACTTTCCCACATAAATTCAGATGTGCCTTACGGCACTTAACTTAGATTACCTTGCGATCGCGCTATAAAAAACTAGAAAATAAAAAAAGGCGCATTGCACCTTTTTTATTTATGCAAACATTGATGCAAACTTAGCCAAGTTTGCCAGTAACAATATACGCAACGCGAAGCCCGACATTAGTTGCATGATCAGCCATGCGTTCCAAGTGATGAATTGCTAATACCATCAACATGACAGGTTCCATTGGTTCGCCAAATAGCCTTTGAGAAGCGAGAAGGCTATAGATTTGCTTATAGTCATCGTCAACTGCATCATCTTTCGCTTTAATTTGTAAACCAATATTTTCATCAAGATTGGCTAAGGCTTCTAAACTCATAGCAAGCATGGCTCGACAGCGATTAGACATGACTTGCAATTCCCCTAGATAGGGGGACGGGGGATAGGGAAAAAGCTTAATGGCAATATCGCCTAAGTTTTCAGCATAGTCACCAATGCGCTCTATATCACGGATTAGCTGCATCAGAGCGCTCAAAAGCCTGAGATCACGAGCAACTGGAGATTGTAAAGCGATCAGACTAATGCAATCGATTTCTATTTGGCGATAGATTCGATCAATTTGTTTGTCTTGAGGATCAATACGGGTAGCTGATTCAAGATCTCTCTCAAATAGGGCGGCATGAGCTAAAAGGAAGGAGTTTTCGACAAGTGCGCCCATTCGCAAAGAATCTTGTTCTAGGCGATGCAATTGGCGTTCAAATTCGCTCCTTGTCCGTTTCTGGCTTTGAGATGAAGTTTCGATCATTGGCTCCCAACACATCAAATGGGATCAAAAGAAAACGACAGATATTTCATGTACTTATCTTACATCGTTACATAGGTGATAAGTTTTGACAGTATTTACAAATACTATTATCAAATCCGAAATCAGAGGAAGGATTAGACAACCGTTACTTGATTTCGGACAGAGGTTGTAAGTTGCCGATCGCTACTACAATCCCTATTGAATAAAACCAGAGTGCTTGAAGAATTTTGCTCAAAGCCAATCTGTTCGTAAAATTTTTGCTGATGAGTCGTCATTAAATAAACCCGCTCAACATCGCAAACATTAGGATGAGATAGCACCGTTTGGACTAACTTCCGACCTAAGCCTGAGCCGCGATAGTCAGGATCGATCACCACATCCCAAATTGTCGCTCGATAAATGCCATCACTAGTAGCGCGAGCATGTCCAATCAATCGATCTCCATCCCACACAGTTACGACTGGCTTGGAGTTAGAAATAGCGATCGCTAGTCCCGCCAAGGTGCGCTCCTTTGCCCAAAAGGCTCCCAATCGAAATAATCCTTGCAACTGTTCTAAATCAATTTCTTCGTGGCGATCGCTAAAGCGAATGTGGCGATGATCCATATGCTTACATTCCCGCATCTATTAACCCATTTTAGGACTAGGTTTACATACTACTGATCCCGTCAATGTATCTATTTTTGCTAGATTCTAAAAAAGAAAGGGCGCTTAGCGCCCTTTCTTTTTTATTTAGCTTGCCAAGGCTCAGGTATATAAACTTTCTTCGCCAAACCAACTGCTTGCAGCAGATTGATTACACCCCAAGTTGGATCGATTTCCCACCACTTCAAACCAGAACGCGCAGACTTAGGAAATGCATGGTGATTGTTGTGCCAGCCTTCGCCATAGGTCAAAATTGCTGCCCACCAAAGGTTTGTGGAATGGTCAGGGGTTTCCGCAAAATTCTTGTATCCCCATTTGTGACAAGCAGAGTTAATCAACCAAGTGCTATGCCATAGAGCTACGGAGCGTACAGCCACGCCATACACCAAGAACGATGTACCTAGCCCAGAGAAAACCTTTTCACCAATTACATAAAGTAATGCTGCGAGGGGGATTTGCAATAATAGGAAGTAGATATCTAAAAACTTGTAGTAAGGATCGTTAGCAAGATCAGGTGCAAATTTGCTGTAGTTTGAACGCTGAAAATGCTCAGGCTTGGAGTACATGATCCACATCATGTGGCTCCACCAAAAACCTTTATTTGCCGAGTAGGGATCTTTTTGATTGTCTTCTGTAAAACCGTGATGCTGGCGATGTCCGCCCACCCAAAATACGGGACCGCCTTGAAGTGCTAATGCTCCAATTGTGGCGATGATGTATTCCAACCACTGAGGCACTTGAAAACTACGATGGCTAAGCAAGCGATGATATCCTAAAGTGATGCCGATGCTGCCAAATAACCAGTGCAAGAAAACTGTAAGGATTACAGCTTGCCACGAGAAGTAAAAAGGCGCAGCTAGGGCAGCGAGATGAAAAGCACTGAAGAAGGCAACATTTGTCCAGTTCAGGTTTTGTTCTTTTGAGATGGCTTCAGTAGTGACGGTCATGAAATAATAACTTAAGGGGTGGTGAGGAGATGCAAGTATCACTTACAGTTATGCTAAGTCTAACTGTTTTTTAAGTAATAATGCAAGTATCACTTGCAAATCATCTCAATGGTACATGCGCTCATGTCTGTATCTCGAATTCCTACTCGTCAACGCATAGTCAATACAGCTCTAGAGTTGTTTGCTAGCAAAGGAATCACCGAGACAACTACCCGCCAAATTGCTGACTTTGCTCAGGTTAATGAAGTAACTTTATTTCGTCATTTTGGAAATAAACATGGGTTATTGCTAGCCGTATTGCAAGAATGTCTGCAAAAATATCTGGTGTTGGCGCAAGTGGGAGAGTCGCTCATGGTGTCAGATATCTCTAGTCAGAGTGATTTGCGGAGATTTCTCAAATATTACATTCAGAGTTCTTTGCGGGCGCTCGAAAGTGTGCCTGAGTTGGTGCGATCGCTAGTTGGGGAGGCAGGACAATATCCCCTAGAGAGTCGTCAAGCACTCGCCCAAGGTATTAATCAAGTCAATCAGACGATCGCTACAGCCATCCATGATGTGTTGATTAATTCGCGTTTGCAATATTCTTTGCCGCCAATTAAGCTGGCTAACTTATTAAATACTTGTATTTTGGGTTACGCAGTGATCACTTTAACCAGTGATGTCCAGACGATTTGGAGCGATCGCGATGAGTTTGTGAGTACATTGGTGGATATGTTTGTTCAAGAAGTCATCCCCATCTCTCAAGCCAAACCAATTATTGATATCCCTGCGGAGATTGTCCGCGAAATCCTATTGCAAGCTAAGAAATGTGGGGTAAATGACTACGCGATCGCCTATCTATTATTTGGATCAGGAATCACTGCGCTGGATATTACGCGCTTGGGTCTAACTGACTACCAGCATCATGCTAATCATGGAATTTTACGAACTAGGGATAAAGCTGGTAATGAGAGATCTGTACCACTCAATCAAAAAATTCTTGGTCATCGTTATGGTTCAGCAACCAATAACCCCCTCAGTGCCTATCTCAAGACTCGTAAGAACGAACTTAAGCATGATTTAAAAGAGCTGCAAAATATTGACAATATCGAGTTTTTGTTTTTCAGTAGTGATCGCCAACCCTTGTCGTTAGAAGAAATCGAACAAATGTGGGATCGTTGGACACAGCCCTATCGCAATCTCGATGGCTCAACTTTAACTATCGATCAAGCCCGTCATACTTGGTGTATCGAAATGTTATCTCGTGGCATTGATGTTGATAGCTTTAGCATCATTAGCGGCATCAAGCCCAAAGAAATGCAAGCTTATCAAATCCGCCTTAATCAAAAGTTAGCGATCGATAAAGCGATCGCCCTTGATTCTTAAAAGTAAAAACGACCCTTTGGGTCGTTTTTACTTTTTTAGCTATTTTCACCAAGTTAATAAACTTAGTGTATAATTCGGGCGTTTAATGTACTTAAAAAATTGAGTGCATTGTATCAAACGTTCTCAGTGCATTAGATACGGAGCATCTTTGATTTGAGAGGCAAACAGGTTGGTATTATCGGAGTTCAGATCGGCATTTTCAATTGAAGTTTCGGGTAGAAAAGTAAAGTGAGAGTTCCCCTAGACTGTTACCGAATCCTTGGTTTAACACACCTGTCAGGGCTAGATAAAATCCATCAAGCCCATCGCGATCGCCTGCTCTCTATGCCAAGGCGTGAATATTCTGATGCGGCGATCGCCTCTCGCAAGCGCATTATTGACAAAGCTTATGAAACTCTGACTGAACGCGCAATTCCTGCGGAAGCAAATGATCTATTAGAGGCAGATAGCGATCGCCCAGTTTTAACATTGCCGCCTCAGATTGAAGCTGACGAAAAAGACTTTGCAGGGCTACTACTGATTTTGTACGAACTCGGCGAATCCGATAAGGTTTTATCCCTTGCTAAACCCTATTACGACCCCGAAGAAGCCGAGTATCAGTCCGCTAGAATTTCTCCCCATGATCCAGATCTTTTGCTATCTGTATCTTTGTCCTATCTAGATCTCGGTCGTGAATATTGGAAACAGGGGCAGTATGAGTCAGCGGCTTCATCTTTAGAATCTGCTCAAGAAATTTTATTGCGGGAAGGATTATTCCTCAGTATTCGCAGTGAAATCCAAGCCGATCTATTCCGTCTGCGCCCCTATCGCATTCTCGAATTGTTAGCATCACCTGACAATCACACCAATGAACATCGCAAAGGTATGTCGCTTTTGCAAGAGATGCTGGATGCAAGGCGAGGCATTGATGGTTCGGGTAATGACTATTCTAGTCTCGGTATTGATGATTTCTTGCGGTTTATCCAGCAACTACGTAGCTATATGACGGCGATCGAGCAGCAAACCCTGTTTGAGGAAGAAGCGCGTCGTCCATCTTCTGTCGCAACCTATCTCGCTGTATATGCCTTAATTGCCCGTGGATTTTCTCAGCGTCAGCCAGCCTTGATCCGTCGTGCTAAGGGGCTGCTAGTCAAACTCAGTGCTAAGCAAGATATTTATCTGGAAAAAGCGGTATGTGCTTTGTTGCTAGGGCAGACCGAAGAAGCAAGTGCGGCGATCGACAATAGTGCGGAAGAGGATCAAATTGCTTTCATCCGTCAAAATTCTGAAGGTGCGCCTGATCTTTTGCCTGGGCTATGTCTCTATAGCGAACGTTGGCTCCAAGAAGAGGTCTATCCACATTTCCGCGATCTGATGAGTCAAATCGTCTCGCTCAAGGATTATTTTGCCGACGAACAAGTGCAAGCATACCTAGAAGAATTACCGAATACTGGCGCAATGTCATCGGAATGGACTTCGCCTGTGGGTGGCGATCGCTTATCTGCGATGTCTTCTCTTGATGATTCGCCAACTGTAAATCGTGATTTTGATCTAAATCCTGCGAAAAGTACTGTTGCAGAACCAAAACTTTCTAACTATGCCCCTGAAACTCCTAACCGTTTTCAGCGATCGGCGACTCCCGTAATTGAGCGACCTGCCTATGTCAATGCCAATGGCACGGGTAATGCAGCGCGAGGCTTACCTAGCTCTCGCCGTACTAGTAACGTACCACCAACAAGAAACGTTAATGAGCCGATCAGGGAAATCAAACGTCCATCTCAAGTTCACACATCTCCTCCAAAACGTAAGTTTAATGTTGGTCGTTTAGTTACGGTAATTGTGGTGGCGATCGCCTTATTGGTTGGCAGTATTAGTTTAGTTGTTTGGGCTGTTCGAGCCTTAAGTGGTTCTACACAACCACAGCCTGTAACTCTAGAAAAACCGATCACAACTCTAGTCCAAGCCCTCAAAGAAACTAATGCTGCACCAATTGCTCAACCAGGACCCTTAGACAAAGAAACTGCTACCAAACTCATCGAAACATGGCAAGCAACTAAAGCTAAGGCTTTGGGCAAAGATTATGAGGACAATCTTTTAGAAGAAGTTTTAGTTGATCCTGCCCTTAGCGACTGGAAAGGACGCGCTAAAGAACTTAAATCTACCAACTCTTATTTGCAGTATCAAACCAAATCTAGTGAAGTTGATAGTGTCGCCCCTGATGGTGATAGCAAAGCCAAAGTAATCGCTAAAATATCAGAGTCAAGAAATTATTTCTATAACGGTGATCTTGATCGCAGTGCATCAAAGGATGATGCTAGCTATACGGTTGAGTATGACTTAGTAAAGAAAGATAATAAATGGCTAATTAGGGAAATGTTAGTCTTTTAAAACAAAAGGGGCGCTTTGCGCCCCTTTTGTTTTAAAACAGTTATCGATTAAACGAACCATAAGTTTTGCTTAGGACATAAAACCAAAAAGATGAGTGGCGGCGCTTCGCGCCGCCACTCATCTTTTTGGTTTTGATTTGTCCTATCTATCTCTTGCGTTGCTATAGTTACCTGTATCAGGACAAATCAAAAAACCAAATAGTGTGAGTCGGCGCGAAGCGCCGACTCACACTATTTGGTTTTTATGTCCTAGCAAGAATGGCGACAGCTATATAAAAAGTTTTAGAAATCTTCTGGAGGGACATCGTCGTCTTCTGGCTCAATTTCTTCAGGCACAACCTTAGTTGCTGAAACTGCGACACCTGCGGATAACTTTTCACGGACTTGGCGTTCCACATCTTGAGCAAATTCTGGTTTGTCTTCCATGTATTTGATCGTGTTGTCTCTACCCTGTCCAATGTTGTCGCCTTGGTAGCTATACCATGCACCCTTACGCACGATGATGCTCATTTCTTCAGCTAGGTCTACTAGACAGCCAACGGTAGAAATACCTTTACCGAAAATAATGTCAAATTCAGCAATACGGAAAGGTGGTGCAACTTTATTTTTAGCAACCTTGACCTTAGCTCGAATACCAAATTCTTCTGTACCTTTTTTGAGGGTTTGGATACGGCGAATATCTAGACGTACTGAAGCATAAAACTTTAGCGCTGTTCCACCTGTTGTGACTTCAGGGCTACCGTAGGATACGCCGATTTTTTGGCGTAACTGGTTTAGAAAAATGACGATGCAATTGGATCTACCAACATTAGCCGTGATTTTACGGAGGGCTTGGCTCATCAAACGAGCTTGCAAACCAACATGGGATGCACCCATTTCACCTTCGATTTCAGCACGGGGGACGAGGGCGGCTACTGAGTCGATCGCAATGATATCTACTGCCATTGATCGCACGAGGTTATCGACAATTTCTAGCGCCATTTCCCCTGAGTCTGGCTGGGAAATCAACAAGTTATCAATATCAACACCCACAGCCGCCGCATAAGTTGGATCTAATGCATGTTCAGCATCGACGAATGCAGCAATGCCACCGCGCTTTTGGACTTCAGCGATCGCGTGCAGTACTAAAGTAGTTTTACCTGAGCTTTCTGGCCCGTAGACTTCGATGACCCGTCCTTTGGGCAATCCACCACCAAGGGCAAGATCGAGGGGTAATGCGCCGCTAGGGATGGTTTCGACGCGCATATTTGTGGCATCGCCGAGACGCATGATCGAGCCTTTGCCATGATCTTTCTCGATCTTTTGCATGATCGCATCAAGCGCCTTTTTTTTCTCAGGACTGATGTTAGCCTTTGCTGCTTGGGCGATCGGTGTAGCCTTGTCAACTTGACTATTTGCCGTTGCAGAAGAATTTTTCGCCATTGCCGTTCGAGGTTTAGTTCGTTTAATAAGTCTGCCTCATTATGACACTAAGCTCTTGATTTTGAGGGGGTAAACTTATCCTGAGATTTAAGTGATTGCTTTACTACTAGTGGAATTTAGATATTTGTACATATTTTTACTCAAAGAATCGCAACATTTAGATGGCAACATGTACAAAGTCTTTGAACTCAGATCATGTTCAGCCTTCACGCTAACCGTAGTCCCTATTATTTAATGCTCGAATAGGATGGCGGCGCTTCGCGCCGCCATCCTATTCGAGCATTGCTATAAAAGAAACGCAACATTTGTAAAGTCTAATGTCAGAATTGAAATAAGTAATTCTATCTAGCGGTCTACCATTATGTCTTCGGAACATCCACCAGTTATGTTGGTGGACGCTTATAACGTGATTGGACTGTGGCGGCATTTGCAGGAAATGAGAGATCTGCAAGGGTTTGACATTGCCCGATCGCATTTAACCGAGATAATGGTCAACTTTAGTGCCTATCACGGCTATAAAACGACATTGGTTTTTGATGCCTATGTACAGGCGACACCCGCTAAAGCTGAAAAAATAACGAAAAATCTTAGGCTGTATTTTACTGATCATAACGAAACTGCGGATACTTATATTGAGCGTCAATGTGGCAAATACCGACGTGATCCGCTTAGACATTTAAAAAGGATTATTGTCGTCACTTCCGATCGCGCTCAGCAGCTTACCGCAGTGGGCTTTGGAGCTGAGTGGCTATCGGCAACAGCATTAGAACAGGAAGTGGAAGCAACTCTGCGATCGGTACAAAGTCGGCAAAAACCACAAAAGGCTAATACGAGTAATCTTTTGGGCAATCGGATTGATAGTGAGACTAAAGCTCAATTAGCGAAGTGGCGTAATAGCCTGAGTTAGCTATGATAGAAGGATTCTATTCTTTAATTAACGTCAGTTTGACGAAAGCGAAAAATGGTAAGAATCGCTTAGCGATTCTTACCATTTTTCGCCATTTGCGGCGTGCGAAGCACGCCGCAAATGGCTATATCGAACTCACGTTTAATTAGCGCCGCTAAGCCTCTCTAGGAGGTAGTTTGAAATTAACCCGATCCGAGGTTTCTTTAGTTTTGGTACTAGTGGCGATCGCTAAAGTCCACTTTTTACTCACACATTACTTAACTGTCGCCAATAGTCTTCTAACCATACTTCCCCTTGCCTAATGAGATGGGTAAGGTCAAAATTCCACAGCCCGATCGCATTGCTGCCATGACCAGAAACAAAGCCATAACCATCAGGTCGGAAGCATAAACTAATGGGGGTATGATCGGGACAAGATAGGGTTTGTAGCTCTTTGCCATCAAGGTTCCAGAGCTTAATTGTATTGTCGCTACTGCCTGAAATAATATTGCGTCCATCGGGACTAAACCCAACCGCCCATACAACTGCCTCATGTCCTCTAAAGGTATGGATTAGCTCACCCGCTAAATTCCATAGTTTAAGCGTATTGTCGCTACTACCCGATAGCACTAGTTCGCCATCGGGACTAAAACAGGCACTCCAGACTGCGCCGCGATGATCGCGGAGAGTAGCCAATTCGTGACCGTCAAGACTCCATAATTTAATTGTGTCATCACCGCTACCCGATAATACTCTTTGACCATCGGGGCTAAATTTAACAGTCCAGATCGTGGAGCGATGTCCTGAGAGTGAACATAGCTCTACACCATTCCCCGTGCCGTCAATTTGCCATATTTTTACCAATTTGTCCCCACTGCCAGAGACAACCTGTTGTCCGTTGGGGCTAATATCCACTGTCCATACTGCTGTGCTGTGACCCACTAGACTTTGTTTTAGTTGCGGATTTGTTCCCATTGACCAAAGGGCGATCGCATTATCGCCACTACCGATCGCAAGGGTTTGACCATCAGGACTAAAGCTGACACTTAAAATATCATGTTCACATTCTATGGTTTGGCACAGATTACCCTGCATATCCCAAATTTTGATGCACTTATCTAAGCTGCCCGAAACAAAGGTTTGACCATCGGGGCTAATTGCCACAGTTCGTACCGCCGCACTATGTCCATCCCAAAGCTGTTGTACACGATTATTGATTTCCCATAGACGCACTGTGCAGTCGAGACTGGCTGAGAGCAGGTTTTTTCCATCAGGGCTAAAGCTGACCGATCGCACCGCCTCGTCATGTCCTTTGAGGGTTTGCAGTTCGTGACCTTGCAAATCCCAAAGCTTAATATTTTTATCGGCGCTTCCTGATGCCAGAATGTTACTGTCTGGACTAAAGCTAAGGCTGCGAATAGCGCTGGTATGCCCTTGAATTGAGAATATTTCTGTAGCTTGCAAGTTCTGAAGATCCGAGTCGGCTCCCTTTTCCATTTGCCAGATTTTCAGCATATTATCGCCACTGCCAGAGGCGATTAGCATTCCATTGGCGCTGAGGCTCAGACATCGGATATCTGCAGTATGTCCTTTGAGAGTTTGTAATATTGTGCCATCTAGTGACCAGATCATAATGTTTTTGTCAGAGCCGCCCGAAATGATCAATTCTCCATTAGGGCTGAATAGCACATTTCGCACATCGCCGCGATGTCCACTCAGGGTCTGGATTTCAGTACCGTCAAGTTGCCAAAGTTTGATGGTTTTGTCAGCGCTGCCCGAAACGATGAGATTACCATCGTTATTAAATCTGGCGCTCCAGACGGCTCCTGTATGCCCTGTAAATGTATGCAGGCGATCGCCTTGGAGATTCCAAAGCCCAATAGTTTTATCGCTACTACTAGAGAGAATCATCTGTCCATCGGGACTAAAGGAAGCGCTGCGAATTGCGCCTGTATGCCCAATTAGTTCGCCGATCTGCGTTCCATTTGCTTGCCAAATTTTAATCTTATTGTCTAGTCCACCAGTGACAAATAACGAAGCATCGGCATTATATTCCGCACTCCATACCCCTTCTAAATGGGAATTGATGCGATTCTTTTCTTTGATTTCATAAATAGCGCGGTAAATAGTACTAGTTAATTGCCAGCGCGTCTCTGAAGCGATCGCTTGAATCTCTGGCAGCCATTTAGTCGCCATCCGTATGGCTTTAGATAGTTCACTGAGGTCGAGGAGTCGGTTCGATAGCAAACTGTTCAACCCCAAACTATCGGCGATCGCCTGTGAGTTTTTGAGGGAACTTTCTAGTTGGCGCACCGTTTGCCGTAATTCAGTTTGGGTTTTCTCTAGTTCCTTTTGCAGCTTTTGCAGTTCAGGTGACTGTGATTTGCGGATGATTACGGCTAAATAGTCATGGACTAGCTGACAGCGATTAGTGGTTGCTTCAGGAATCAGCACTACCAACCCCGAACCAATGAGAATCTGTAAAACCAATTCGATCTTGTCAAGATCGAATTCACTGTGTTTATCAGAATCTGGTGCTTCCTGATCATCAGCATTGCCAAGAAAGCTGGAAATGGTTTGTCCTTGTTCTCGCACTTCACGATCAAGATTGTATAGTTCTCTCTCCAGATCACCATAGGTTTTCAATGGTCTTGTGCCTTTTTCATCGGTCAGCAAATACAAAATCAAATTAGTGAGGCGATAGTTTTCTTTACCGCAATCACAAACCACACTATCTAGATAGCGCTGCACTAACTTTTCCGTAGGATGACTACCCAGTTTTTGGTATTGCTTGATCGTACTAATTTGATCCTGCTGTAGTTGTGCGCCCACAATTTGTAGCTCAATCGGGCGCACTTCATCCTGTTCATTGGTTAGATCTCGCACCAATAGATCAATTAATTGCGGTTCTAGATAAAATTGCGCTCTCTCCGTCAATGTCCTAATCGTGGAATGGGCGGCGGCTGTGGAGAAATTACCCATTTGATAGAGAACATTTTTGCTGAGAATGTCATTGTCGATCGCACTCATATTGGCAATACGATTGCCCTCTAGTAGATAATGAATATAGTCTTCACGCAGGGATAGAACTACTTTGAGAGACGATAAATATTGGAAGTCACTGAGCAAACTGCCTAAAAATTCAAAAAAGCGCTGCCGTTCTGAAACTTGATATTGATGGACAAAAAAGAACTCTTCAAATTGATCAAATATTAAGACCGAACGGAAATTATGGGATTCATTCCAGCGCAACTGTTCGATAATGCGATCGCATAGTGAGTGCTTATCTGATGTGGCGGGGTCAATCGGATTAGCGAGCAACGGTGCAGAATTTAGTTGCAACAATTCTAATGAATCGATCAATAGATCGGTGATTTCCTGATCCCAACTGGTGTAAACCCTTTGAAATATAGGAATTACCGTGCGTCCACCATAGGTAGTTTGTTGCAAAGCGGGCATTAGCCCTGCATTTACAAAGGAACTTTTACCAACCCCAGAGTTACCATGTAAAACGATCAATTTGTAACGGGGTTCACTAATACGCCTAGTTAGTTCATCTAAATCTTGTTTGCGTCCTGACGCATAGATTTCGGGAGAGATAATGAATCGATTTTTTTGACCAGAAAAGCTCGAATATTCTTCGAGACAGGACTGCAATTGTCCTGCACCGATAAAAGCGCGATATCCATAGCGCTGCTCGATTGCGAGGCGTTCTTGTTTAGTTTGGAAAGCTTCTAAATATCTTCCCTGTACAAAATATAAATCCCGTAATTGATTCAAAATGCGAATGTACATGTGGGGATGTCCACAATGGCTACGCTTGCGGGCTTTAAGCAGGTTTTCTAAGGCAGTTTCATGGTTGTTTAGCTGGATTTGTGCTTCTGCTAGATAACACCAATACAAACCATAGAGCCAATGATAGGTATTAGGGGTTTGGGACAGTAGTGAGAGCGCTTGCTCAGCATATTCCTGTGCTATTTGCCATTGTTGTTGAGCGAGGGCGACTTCGGCAAGGAAGCCATAGTCAGCAGCGAGGTAATGGGTCTGTTCTTGATGTACCGATAAAGCTTTGTGAGAGAGAGCTTTTAATTCTGTCCAAGATTGGAGGTGGTGCAGAGTGCGTTGTAATTGCAGATAGCATTCGGACATTAGATCGGGGCGATCGGCAATCTCAAAACAAGCAAGACTGCGGAAAAACAAATCTTGAACCGTTTGCCAGTTCTCTTCATGGGAATGCTTTTCTAATTTAGTTAGGTGATAGCGCCGCCGCCCAATTTGATAGAGAAGTAATCCTTGTCGCTCAAAGTTTTGGATCGATTCCCAATATTGATAACTGGCTTGCAAGTAGGACAGGGAAGTACTAAATTCGGCGGTATTCATGCCGCGAATGAAGTCTAGCCCTGCTTTTAGAGCGGGGGCGATCGCCTGTCCTTGGTTCCGTAAATCTCGCAAAGCTAGATCTAACTCCGATAGATAAATGCCACCTAAATGCGATATGCGCCCAAGGCTATAGCTAGGATCGATCAATTTGGCACTAAGAGCCATGTTAAACAGGGCTTCTGTCCCTGAATATAATGATTCCTTAAGATCATTACCTGCGATCGCCAATTCAATGGTTGTTGTCCAACTCTCAAAGTCAGGTGCAACCCGAATCATCCGCTTCAGGACATCATCATTAATCCACAGTACAATCGGGAAATGGCAATTTTTACGAAACTCTTCGCGGATTTGGTTCAGACTCTTGACTAGTCCATCGACATTACCGCTAAGCTCAATCCCTGTCACCATTATGGATGTAGTTGCCGTCGAGCCTTCTGGTTGAATCAACTGATAAATTGATGATGTCGTTGCCTCAATGCCCACTTGACGGATTGGCATAGAACTAATCTCACATAGTCTAGCGATCGCGCGATCGCGCAGATTTGCATAGTTGCACCTTGCTAGCAGCAATGTAAACGTATTCTCATAGATGTCCAAAAGCAAAGATAGCTCTTGGATTGCATCTTCCATTTCTGAGGAGATATTAAAGGAACTCACCAAATCACTTTGATAGCGATCCTGTTGCGAGGTCATGGTCTGGATTGCTTGCTCAGTCTCTGGAGAAAAGTAAAAGACGGTTACATCTTCGCGGGATTGAGATTGCTTATAGTTGGCATTATCGGCATTATCATTTTGCATGTTTGTTCATGACCTATCCGCTAAATTCGGGAGCATTGGCAAGCACAGGATTGACCTCAAACCAAGAACCGTTCTCATCTTGATATTCGTAGACATACATACTTCTAATCAAGGTTTGATAGCCCGTATCGCCAACCACTTTCTTGGTGGCGTTGACCTGACGCAATAACTTCCATTCTTCATCATCTATGGATAGAGTTAGTTCATTGCGGCGTTTACGGATTGTATCTTCTAACACGTCAGCCGTTACTGGCAGCCCTCTTTGTTTGCGAAGTGCATCGTTCAACAAGCGCATGATATTTCGCACATGACCACCACTAGCGAAACAGAGGCGATCGAGGGTTTGTATGCTATCAAATATTTGATCGATCGCTGCTAAGCGTTGATCATCACTCTGATCTGGCATCACCCGCGATAGAACCATCTGCCGTAACAATGCCAAACCTTCTGCATGGGGATGACCATTACGGCGGACTACAGGAACCATTGGCAAGACAATCGGATCGGTCATAAATCTGGCGGTCAGGGTTCCATAATCCCGCGAAAATCTCAATGCGAGGGGCATGGTATAGACCAAATGGCATTGCAATTTGCGAAGTTGTTCGGCGCGATCAACAAATAGATATTCGGTTTGTGGTCGCCCCCAAGGTTTCGGCGAATCATCCACGCGATCGAGGTTATCGACAATTACCACCAGCCCTTCTTTGCCCAATTTTTTTAAATCAGCGATTCCAGGCAAAAGAATTTCTTGATTGATTAAATCTAGCAAACCATTGGTTTTTGGTTCCATGTAGCCCCGTAGCTTACTTCGCATATCGGGGCTATCTTTAGTTTTTGCCGATAGCTTACCAATACCCAAAGACAGCGAAAATTCGCCACTGGTACTCGCTTCCACCTTGCCAACCCCCGGTACATCAGCTTCTGCCGACAGTTCTATTTCTGTTTGCAAAATCTTAACCGCCCCATTGAGCATAGCGCGAAAGCCCTTTGCTTCAGTTTTAACCTTGGCAGTTTCGAGGCTATCCACCACACGGCGGGCGATCGCCAATAAAATATCACTGAGGTCAACATCGCCCATTTCCATATCTTGACTGGACTCGAAATAGACCACATGGAAGCCTTCGGCTTCTAATTTTTGTTTTAGTTGCAAAATTTCCGTAGACTTGCCACAACCAATATGTCCTGTAAAGAGTTGACAGGTAGGCTGTCCATCGGAAAATAAAGAAATATTATCTTTTAGGTCTTCGACAACCTGACCACCACGTACTGTGGAAAAGTCAATGTAATATTTTTTATCCTCTTCGTCATCGGCTCTCAACGTTCGACTAGGATCTGTCGCCTTAAAAAACTTCTTGTAATCTACGCTCATGGGTCATCTCATTCCTCTTTTGCTGAGACCATTATAGCGACATATAGCGATCGCTGATTATTCCCGCTAAACAACAATAGGCTGTAGCGCAACGCGCTACAGCCTATTGGGAAAATCAGCGCATCGCGCTATTACTATTTCGACTCAGTGAAGTCAGCATCGATCACATCATCATCACCGCTTGCCGCATCACGAGTGCTATCTTCAGGAGCCGCACCACTTTGATCGGCTTCCGCACCACCCTGTTGATAAACCGAGGAGCTAAGGGCATAGAGCGCTTGCTTCAGTTCTTCAGCTTGAGCAGTGATCGCTTCGTGGTCATCCTTAGCGATAGATTCACGCAGAGTCTTCACCAAGCCTTCAATCTTGGTTTTGTCCGCATCAGGAACCTTGTCGCCGAGATCCTTAATTTGTTTCTCAGCTTGGTATGCGAGAGAGTCAGCTTGGTTCTTCTCTTCAATGCGATCGCGCTTCTCTTTATCAGCAGCAGAATTACGCTCAGCTTCATTAACCATGCGCTCCACCTCATCCTTAGGCAAGGTCGAAGCACCAGAAATCGAGATGGTTTGGACTTTACCAGTTCCCTTGTCCTTTGCGGTTACGGATAGTAAACCGTTAGCATCGATATCGAAGGTAACCTCGATTTGAGGTACGCCACGAGGTGCAGGAGGAATTCCATCAAGACGGAAGGTTCCCAAGCTCTTGTTGTCATTGGACATTTCCCGCTCACCTTGGAGAACATGAATTTCTACATTGCTTTGTCCATCAACGGCTGTGGAGAACACTTCTGATTTCTTGGTAGGAACGGTGGTGTTTCTCGGAATAATCTTCGTCATGACACCGCCCAAGGTTTCCACACCGAGGGAGAGGGGGGTAACGTCAAGCAAGAGAATGTCCTTAACTTCACCAGCCAATACCCCCGCTTGGACGGCTGCACCGATCGCCACGACTTCATCGGGGTTCACACTTTGGTTGGGGTCTTTGCCAAGAATCTTCTTAACAACTTCTTGCACCGCAGGAATGCGGGTCGAACCGCCAACAAGCACAACTTCATCAATCTTCGACTTGTCGATCTTGGCATCACGAATCGCTTGCTCTACGGGAATGCGACAGCGATCAATCAGATCAGAGCAAAGCTCTTCAAACTTAGCACGGGTCAAGGTGGTATCTAAGTGCTTAGGTCCATCTTGAGTTGCGGTGATGAAGGGAAGGTTAATTTCAGTTTGAGTAACACTAGAAAGTTCAATCTTTGCCTTTTCCGCAGCTTCAGTTAACCTTTGTAAAGCTTGTTTATCTTTGCGGAGGTCAATCCCTTCAGATGATTGGAACTGGTTAGCAAGAAAGTCTACGATCTTCTTGTCAAAGTCATCACCACCGAGGTGGGTGTCTCCACTGGTGGACATTACTTCAAATACGCCATCGCCAACTTCGAGGATAGATACGTCAAATGTACCGCCACCAAGGTCAAATACAAGAATAGTTTCGTTAGTTTTGCTATCAAGCCCATAGGCTAGAGCGGCAGCAGTAGGCTCGTTAATAATCCGCAGAACTTCAACACCTGCAATCTTACCAGCGTCTTTAGTTGCTTGACGCTGAGAGTCATTGAAATATGCAGGAACTGTGATAACTGCTTGGGTGACGGTTTCGCCTAAATATTTGCTAGCGTCATCAACTAGCTTGCGTAGTACTTGGGCAGAGATTTCTTCGGGGGCAAATTGTTTGCTAGCCGCAGGTGCATCAATTTTAACGTTTTCGCCCACCTTCATAACTTTGTAAGCGACTTGCTTAGATTCGCCGCTAACTTCGTCATAACGTCTGCCGATAAAGCGCTTTACTGAATAAAATGTGTTTTCAGTATTCATCACAGCTTGACGCTTAGCAATTTGTCCAACTAAGCGATCGCCATTTTTGGCATAAGCGACAACTGAGGGCGTGGTACGGAAGCCTTCGGCGTTTGCAATCACCGTTGGCTTGCCCCCTTCCATGACGGCGACGACTGAGTTTGTCGTACCTAAGTCGATTCCAACTACTTTAGCCATAAGGCTTCTAACTCCTAAGTTTTGTTAATCTTTAATCTCATACAAGATTAACCACTTTTCCCGATTAGCACATCAGGGGGACTCTACCTAATCTGGTAGGGTTTCCCGTACAATCCTTAAAAGTAGAGGCGATCGCGACGCTCTGCTTATACTTTTTGGCACATCAACATTTCAAATGAGCCACAATGGATTTTTGGAAAGTTTTGCGAAGCACCAACTTCCAAAAATCTCTTAGTTTAGTTTTGAAAGCTTAGCGCTATATGACAAGAGTGCTTTAGGAACATTTTGAGCATTCTTTAATCCAATCACACTATTCCAATTAGTATCATGTCCTTTGACATTTTTTCCCCAACAGATTTTATGAAGATTTGCGCCTTCCATATTTGCCCCACTCAAATTCACATCACGCAAATCAGCCCAACTTAAATCAGCATCACGCAGATTTGCTCCGCTTAAGTCTGCGCCACTAAAATCGGTGTTTTGTAATTGCGATCGCTCTAAATTAGCACAGTAAAACTTGGTATTCCACAAAATTGCATTGCTTAAATCAGTGCCTTTTAAATTAGCTTGCCAAAATATGGCATGACTGGCATTGATATTTTGTAAATTAGCTTTTTCGAGGTTGGTGCTATTAAAGTTTGCACTGATCGCATTAGATCTTTGTAAATTGCTATGACTGAGATCGGCAAAAGTAAAAATAGTGCTGTATAGATTCGCATCACTAAGATTGGCATGATGCAGAGAACCTGTCGCGATCGCCCCATTTAAAGTCGCTTTAGCTAGGTTTGCATATTCTAAGTTCGCCTCGATTAAGTTAGCGTGATATAAATCTGCACCTTCGAGATTTGCCATACTTAAGTTGGCATAGCGCAAATCAGCAATGCTAAGGGCTGCATTGTCTAAGGCGATAGCTGCATCTGGATCGATCTTTCGCCAATGATTCCAGCCCTTTATCCCTTTCGCTAGTAGTTGCAATTGTTGTATATCAGACATACTCACCTCTCAATGCAGGAACGCAAATTAAATAACATATGAAAGGAGGGGCGATTTTAATCGCTAATTAGACCATGAATCGTAAGTTTATCAGTAGAAACCATCCCTGTAGCAGACGATGATTTTAATAAATTCTCAGTCCCAAGAATAAAAAAACAAAAAATGTCACCAAAGTTCTTAAATCTCTCTCTAAATTTAACGTGAATTAGATATCCTTAAGGACCCTATGAGTGAATTACCCGTAAATCCAGCAATTTCGGTATGGAATCGCCTCCGCAACCAAGAGATTAGTTGCGAAGATGCACTTCAGCAATTAGTTGATAAACGAGGTGGGCTGCGAATTGACTTACTGGATGAAGATGTGAACTATCGATTTTTTCATCACTTCGACGATCGCAAATCATTACCTCCTATTATTCCCTTATTGCTGTGGCATGGCTATTTTTATTTAGGCTCACCCCATCCCCTAACCAGCGATGAGATAAAAAAGATAAGTAACGTAACACTAACAGGAGTCAAAAATATATCTATTTCTCCTGAAAGTTATCTGTTATGGTTCCTCAGACAAAATCTCCCTGAAACCGACAATATTGCCGCACCAATTATCAATCCCCTCACAGGGGCAAATGAAGAAGCTCACTTAGATGAGATCTCTGAAATTTACCTCTCTCAAGCCCTTGATCAAACCCATCGAATCAACGCCCTAATTTCTGTGGCTTTGCAACATCGTGCTAGTGACATTCACTTAGAACCTACCGAGTCAGGCTTGCGTGTACGCTATCGCATTGATGGTATCTTGCGGACAACCCGCATCTTACCTCCCGAAATAAGTCGCAAAACAATCGTGGCTCTTAAGGTAATGAGTAATATGAACATCGGCGAAAGCCGCCGTCCGCAAGATGGTCGAGTTACTCAACATTATATTACTGCTGATAATCTTGATTTAGATTTAGACATGCGGGTTAGCACATTTCCTTGTGTGGGCGGGGAAAAGGCGGTAATTCGACTATTGCCACGTCACAAGATGCTGACAACAACCCTCGAAGATGTGGGCTTCACAGCACAAGCATTAACAATTTATCGCAGTTGGATATCGCAACCCCAAGGCTTAATCATCGTTACTGGACCAACGGGATCGGGTAAAACTAGTACTCTATACGCCACTCTGCAATTGTTAGCAACTGATAAAGTTAACATCGTTACGATGGAAGATCCCGTTGAATATAATTTATCAAATATCACCCAAGGACAAGTGCAGGAAGTCGGAGGATTAACCTTTGCTTCTGGGCTAAGGTCAATTTTGCGTCAAGATCCTGACATCATTATGGTGGGAGAGATTCGAGATTTGGAAACTGCGGAAATTACAATTCGAGCGGCGATGACAGGGCATTTAGTGCTATCTACAATGCATACTAATGATGCAGTGAGTACCGTAGCACGATTAAAGGATTTGGGGCTGCATCCCAGTTTGATTGCCGAATCTTTGTTAGGAGTTGTCGCACAAAGATTAGTAAGGAAAATCTGCTCCTTCTGTTCTGAATCTTATGTACCCACAAAAGCAGAACTAAAGTTTCTCAATGTGACAGTACAGGAGGTTAAATATCAGGATTGGCGAACTGGAAGAGGATGTGAACATTGTTTTGGCTCAGGTTATTTGGGACGTGAGGCGATATTTGAATTACTCGATGTTACCCCTCAAGTACGCAAAATCATCACTGAAGGAACTCAATCGCAACTAGTTGAATACTTGGCAGGTCATGGTTATGAACCTTTTTATCATAGTGTGCGTAAGAAAATTTCCACAGGAGTAACCACATTGGAAGAATCCCTACGGGTACTACCCCGTCAAATGTTTGATACAGAAACATAAACGAAGGCGGCGCTCTACACCGCTTTCGTTTAATTGACTGATGTTACTTGGAACCCTCACCCCCCAGCCCCCTCTCCCATCAAGGGAGAAGGGGAGTAAGACTAATTTCTTGTTCCCCTCTCCCCTTTTGGGAGAGGGGCTAGGGGTGAGGGTCTTGGAAACTTCCACATAACATCAGTAATTGATTTCACGAAGAGAGAGAAGTAAAGTTAGTAGGATCTTGATCGCGCCGATGTCTGACGAGAATAGGTGGACTTTGCCGATCGCCTGCTAAAGCCGCAGTTTTCTCAAGTGATTCTCTGAGACGCTTTGCCGCATAAATCGACATGTCACGAGGTACGCTAATGCGATCGCGCAAATACCTCAAAGCAATATCAGAATGAGGTGGTGGCGCACAATCTTCCCCAGTCATCATATTGGTTAAAGCACAACGTAGAGCTTCATCAAATAATTTATTATCTTCAGGATTGACTTTAATGATATTGGCTCGATGTTTGATCACTCGGTGCAGTGCTTCTTGACGAGAGTTATTAGGTTCTGCATAAGTTACGTCGGGCAGTCCAAACCAAGAACCATGATCCACTCGTTCCTTATTGATGAGCATCTGTGGTTCACCATTTTCATAGCAACCTCCCATTTGTGGTGGTAAGTCATGGGCATGGGTATGGAAGTCACTCTGAGTACCGCGATAGGTCAGACGACTTTCCATCGCATCAAACCAAGCTGACATGCGCGGATTAACTTCACGCATGGAGTAGCCTTTGTAATAGTAGAGGCTAGCATTCATCCGCTCAACATAGGGCGTAAAAATCACATCAGCAGTACCAAAGTCTCCCAGAAAATAGGGGCTAGGCGTACTTCCCAATACCGCTTCTACCTGCTGCATGACTTCAATAAACTGTTGACGATGGCGCTGCTCTTGAGCAGCAGAACTGACAGGACGACAGAGCCATTCACACCAAGCTCGAAATAGAATTCTTTCTAATCGTCTGACGGGAATTACTTGAGCATCAAGCATACCGTGCCTGAGAGAGCCAAACACCTTCTCTAAGGCAATCAAGATATCATCGCTTTCAGTAATGATTTTTCCATCTAAGGCGATCGCAGGTAACATTCCTGAAGGCACAATCTGTTTGTACCACCTTTCCTTTTCGCCATAGCAAAACATAGTTACTTTTTCGATGCGATAGGGAATCTGTTTTTCCTCTAACCAGAGCCAAATCTTTTGACAGTAAGGACACCATGCATGATTGTCGCGATATAGTGTCACCCGTACATCGGCTTCGGTATGTCCAAATAGTCGTAGCCGTGCTTGTGAGTTAGTAGAACCATTGACAGTATCTATGTGGAAATCTGTAAGGGATTCTAATTCTGTCCAGTTTAGCGGAGCAATAGTCATAGAAACAGGCGTGATGATTGGGCAGGGTTTTAATCCATCATAGTGCCATAAATTGCGATCGCGACACTCACAGTCCTTTGCGCCAAAAATACACACTATAAAACTAAGCCCAATCAGATTAAATTGAAGCGGTTGCTCATAGCCGAGAAATTACCAAAGCAGGATGGTTGGCGATCGCAATCTTGTAATTGGGACGATAGCGGATGCCATTGAGCATCAGTTTTTCCTGCATGGCGAGGGCGCTGGCGATCGTGTTGAAGTTTAGAGTACAATCAACCTTAGGATGACGCTTATGCATCTTACTTTTTCGCTATTGAGTAAAATTATGGCAAAGCTAACAGTTGACTTAGCAACTTCAGCAGATGTTTTGGGAACTACGCCCGATCGCTTTTTGGCATGGTTAAAGCGTGAATATTTGCATAGTTTGCTCTATTTCAACGATACGCCGCAGATTTCCATTTTTACGCTGGCAAAGATTCTGGATACTACGCCTAGAGAATTGGTTGATTTTTTAGAAGAAACCGACTTAGAGGATAGATTGGATTTACAGGATGCTCTAGAGGCGATCGCTGAGGCAGAAAGGTTAGGGGATCAACCAATTCCTTGGAACTCATTGGTGGGAGAGTTAGTTTAGATGTCCTATGAAGTGCAAATATTGCCAAAGGCGGCACGACAAATAAAAGCTTTATCGATTAAAGCACGTCAGGATATATCACTTAAGATTCGATTATTTTAAGTAGAAGATCAGCAACTACAAGTTTCAATAGACGAGTAAGTTCTTCAAAATTTTTGATTCCAGATGGAAAAGGATGTTCGTCACTGGAACCATTATGTACGAGCTTATTGCGTACCTTATAGCAGGAAGTTACAAATTCACTTGGATATGAAATCCCCTTTTCAGTCAAATAGGCATATTCTTTGCCATCAAGATGAGTCTTAACAAGTTCTGCTACTGCTTCAGTAATAGTCTGTTTTTTCAACTCTTGCGATAGGCGTTCTGAGATTGATTTTTTTTCAATATCAGAAATTGTGTCTGAATTCATGACAAATTGTTTAAGCTGATCTATTACATCACTTATATTTTTAGATAATTTCTTTTTTTTAATAAGACTCTCTATTGCCGTTATTAATGTAAGAAACTGAGCGCGTACAGAATACTCGTAGTATGAATTACCGTAAAGCTCTAAAGCTAGTCTTTGCTTATCACTGAGTTTAGGATTTAAGTTCATGATAGAATCTAATTCATCTCTAAAGATCTCAATGGATCTAGATGCTAAATAAGTCGCACTTTTGAAACCAACATTTAGAACTATTGCGTCAGTTGCAACTACATCTACTTTACTTACTTTGACACCTATTCTCCATTTTGCTCCAAGCATTAATAAACAGTCTTTGAGGATATGACTTTCTTTTTGCGCTTCATCTTTATCCTCAAATTTGCCTACAGTTATTGCAAATTCATTAATCTGGTCTAAAGAGTCTTTTTTTAGACTTTCAAAAGATAAGAATTTACCTTTCAAGAAATTGAATTTTTGACAATCTAAATTATTCTCAAATATATTTGGACTATCAGTATGAAAAACAATACAGATTTTATACATCCCTATCCTCTTAGGCTATTTTAGTTTTTATTAAATAAAGAATAATTTTTATTGTCTAATATTTTTCGTTTAAAAATCGAACTGATGCTTATCATCATTACTTCAGTTGAGGATTATGATATTTTATCAATTCGTCACCCCATAGATGCAAGCCATATTTTTTCATATTCAAATCTCTAAGCTTTTTAAACTCTGGTGAGATTGGGCTTAAATGACCCAGCTTGTCAAAAGTCTCCTTCCCAGAATCATTTTCACACATAAAAAGCAGACCCAAATAAGCTTTTTGTATAGTTTTATTCTGACGAAGAAACCAATTTTTTTCAGCAATATTTACATCGAATCTTGCTTGAAGTACAACAAACTTGACAAAATCTTTTTCCCTAAAAAATAGTTCATCTTCGATATAGCGTTCTATCTCACTACGGTTGTCTTCACCAAAAAGCTTAGCGATAAAATCAAACATGAAGTATACCTACTTGATTCAAAAACCAGATATTTCCTTTATTTTATTACAAAATCTTTAAATATGTTAATCCAAGACTTTAATATGAATCGGGTTTGTGGGTGATGAGGGACGATCGCTGTTCGATTTGAGGGAATAGGCGATCGGGTTTGTGGGTGGTGATTGGCGATGCTGTTTGATTTGAGAGAATAGGCAAGAGGGTTTTGTGGGTGACGAGGGGCGATCTCTGTTTGGGGTGGGGATTTAGGCGATCGGGTGTTGGGTGATGAGGGGCGATCGCAGTTTGAGGTGAGGGAATAGGCGATTATTCATCTAATCATAAATTTCTCTACGATGTCCGACCTGATGAATAATGACACTTTTTTGTGATTGGGCGATCGCATAAATAACCCGATAATCTCCAACACGCAGCTTAAAAAAGCTTGATAAATTGCCAGAAAGAGATAGAGGCGTAATTTGTTCAAAATTCTCGCCTAACCACTTAATTTTACGAGCTATCCGTATTTGATTAGTGCGATCAATTTTCGCAAGATCCGCGATCGCCTCAGAAGTAAAATCAATGCTATAGCTCATCCCAATTCAGCCCCAATGATTGCATAGTTTGAGCCGCAGGAATAACAGTCGGTTGATGTTGTTGTCGTAATAAACGTTCCACAACCGATGCTTTTAACTTCTTACCTTCATCTAGATCGATATATTCTTCTAGCACTTCAATTACAACTTCACGAACTAGTAAACGAAACTGTTCGGTAGTGAGTTCTTTTATCTGCATAGCACTAAGGATCTACTACTTGGGTTTAACTAATTTTAACTTAGCCGTCAATATAATCGCTGTTTGATTTGAGATTTAGGCAATCGGGTTTTGTAGGTGGTGAAAAGAGCGATCGCTTTATTCTTGTAGTAATTTGAAAAAAGTCTCTTTATCCACATCAATATCTTGAATCATTCCCATCAAAGTACCTTGTTTGATATCTTTCCCAGAATGAATTGGAACAACAACTCTTTTTCCCTGAATATTTTTATAGATAGCATGACTCCCTTTTTGGCGATCGAAATGAAACCCCAACTTTTCGATAACTCTGATAAACTCCTTAGCCTTAACACTTGGAAAGTTGCTCATACCAAAACACTCAGAGGCTTAACAATTAAGTTTTCTCTAGGGATAGGCTGACTATCAGCTATTAAACTTTCAATATATAGCTCAATAGCTTCCGTAATATTAGCGATCGCTTCTTCAAAAGTATCCCCCTGAGAATGACAACCTCTGAGAATAGGACAAAAAGCGTGATAACCTCCATCTTCTTCCTTTTCTAGAAGCACCGTATAGTTATATGCTTTTTTGCTGTTTTTCATATATTCTTGAATTTTTTAAGATATCAATCTCTATATTTCATCTACTCGATCATAATTGATTTTTGTTGATTTAGGCGATCAGGTTTGGTGGGTGGTGAGTGGCGATCGCTGTTTGATGTGGGAAATAGGCGATCGGGTCTTGTGGGTGGTGATTGGCGATCGCAGTGTGGGGTGAGGAAAAGGCGATCGGGTGTTGGGTGATGAGGGGCGATCGCTAACTTACAAACTTAAATCCATCGAAAAAATAATTGCTTTCTTGATTTGCGACATTACATCACTCGGCAAATCTCCCAACTTGCGTTCTAACCTTGCGGTAGGAATAGAAGCAATACCCTGAACATTAGCTATAGATGATTGATTGAGAAACTTCAAGTTAGGAAGTACGACCTCATACTCACTATTTCTATACTGAGTCGTCAATGGAACATAAATCACTAAAACTCTTGGAGGATTTGCATCATAACGAGAAACAATGACAACAGGACGAGTCTTTGCAGCTATCCCTAAATCTGCTAACCAAACTTCACCCTGTTTAATATTCATCCAGCAAATCCAATACTTCCTGCTCCACAGAACGCGATCGCAAAATATCTAACGCATCCTGATCAGCTAAGTCAATTATTTCCAAAATGAACTGTCTCGCCAATTCAGCAACATCTGGCTGCCATCTGGCTAACTTTACATTTAATGTTTCCACCAAAGTATCCATTTTTACCTTTGCATAATGCGTCAGTTTAACCTAGATTAGCATATTTGTTAGTATGCTATCGCTGTTTGGTGTTGAGGGAAATAGGCGATCGGGTTTGTGGATAGAGAGAGGCGATCGCTGTTTGATGTGGAGATTTAGGCGATCGGGTTTATGGGTGATGAGGGGCGATCGCTGTTTGATTTGGAGAAATAGGCGATAGAGCGATAGATCTTTATGAAGAATCATAGAAATTGCGATCGCTAAGAAAGATCAGCTATCATTAAATTAGATCCGAATTAAGTGCTTTGACAACTATGATCGAGCTAAAAAATATCCATTCCCTCAGCGACTTCAAGCGCAACGCCAAAGAATTTATCGAACGCATTAAATCAACACAATCGCCTATGGTTCTAACCGTTAACGGTAAAGCTGAAGTCGTTGTCCAAGATGCTCATGCCTTTCAAGCAATATGCGATCGGGCAGAGCAAGCCGAAGCCGAACTTCGCGCCCTGAAACTCGCAACACTACAACAAGACATTAACCTCGGAATTGCACAACTCAAAAATGGTGATTACACCGAATACGATTCGGACACATTACCCAATCTATTAGAAAACATTAAAAATCGTGGTCAAAAACGCCTAGCTAATAAAAATGAATCGATTTAAGATATCCCGACAAGCAGATCGTGACCTTGAGGATATGTGGGTATATCTTGCTCAAAATGATTCCCTAGCAGCCGATTTATTACTAGCAAAAGTCCTAGACAAGTTTCCTATGCTTGCACAGTTTCCAGAGATGGGTAGAGGCAGAAAAGAGCTTTCAGAAGAACTGCGTAGTTTCCCAGTTAAGCCATACATTATCTTCTACAAAAGAATGGAAACTTACATTGAAATTGTGCGTATTCTGCATCAGTCTAGAGATATTGAAAATCAGTTCTAATACTTGAGTAAAATTCAAGTGTTTTTTTGGATGGAAAGAAAAGGCGATCGCTAGAAATAAAAGTTTGAGCGTTAGCGATCGCATTTTTCGCCATTTCCTCATTCTCAGTCATATCAGATTCATAATCACAAGCTTGTCTAGCATCGTAAGCCTCTCTCAGTAAGTCTGCAACACTTGGAGTTATTTTCCCTGTTTTCACAAAATGTAGACTAAGCATCTTAAGAACTCCTTTGTGAGTAGAAGTATCCAATCCTTCAGAGAGAAGTAAATATTGAGTCATATAAAACATGGCATAGTAAGCACGCGATATAGCCGAACGATAACGTCCACAATCGCATAATAATTGAGCAGTTTCCAAATCGTCATTGGATAATAGCAAGAACTTTGCTAATTCATTCATACCTCAATACCTTCACGCCTAACCACTCTCAGAAAAGAAATTTCACCCGCTAAAAACCGAGATTTTGATATTGGGATAATTGAGATTAGTTCATCATATTCCCTCAAGAAGTACCAAAAAAGACTAGACATTCTTGATCTCTCCTCAACTGCGTTAACAGGATCTGCCAAAACTACCATCACATCAATATCTGATTCAGAAGTAGCCTCTCCTCTTGCATGAGAACCAAAAAGAATCACCGAAAACAATCTGTCTCCATAGAGTTTCACCAGACTAGACTTTAGCTCGTTTAACAAAACAAATAATTGCTTGTTCTTAATAGTTGTAATCATAGGTTTAAGGCTAAAGCAAGCATTATCAACACTATTCTAATCTAGGATCATTAACATGAAGAGGAGATCGCTGTTTGGTGGGGAAATAGGCGATCGGGTTTATGGGTGGTGAGAGTGTGATCGCTTTATTCTTGCAATAATTTGAAAAAAGTCTCTTTGTCAACATCAATATCTTGAATCATTCCCATCAAAGTACCGTGTTTAATATCTTTTCCAGAATGAATTGGAACAACAACTCTTTTTCCCTGAATATTTTTGTAAATAGCATGACTTCCTTTTTGGCGATCGAAATAAAACCCCAACTTTTCGATAACCCTTATAAACTCCTTAGCCTTAACGCTTGGAAAGTTGCTCATACCAAAACACTCAAAGGTTTGACAATTAAATTTTCTCTAGGGATAGGCTGACTATCAGCTATTAAACTTTCAATATATAGCTCAATTGCTTCCGTAATATTAGCGATCGCTTCTTCAAAAGTATCCCCCTGAGAATGACAACCTCTGAGAATAGGACAAAAAGCGTGATAACCTCCATCTTCTTCCTTTTCTAGAAGCACCGTATAGTTATATGCTTTTTTGCTGTTTTTCATATATTCTTGATTATTTTAAGGCATCAATTTTTAGGTTTCATCTCTTTGATCATAATTGATTTTTGCTGAGTTAGGCGATCAGGTTTGGTGGGTGGTGAGGGGCGATCGCTGTTTGATTTGAGAGAATAGGCGATTGGATTTTGGGTATGGTGAGAGGGCGATCGCTGTTTGATAGAAAAAATGGGCGATTGTGTATTAAGGATGATCTAGGTTCGCCACTCTTATCTCTGACATCTCTGGATTTATACTACAGCAATTGCCGATCAAACGAGCCACAAGAAAAACTTTGAAAGCGTTTTCTTGCAACGCTTTCAAAGTTTTTCTTGGTTTGGATTTGAGCGCAAAGCGCTGTAGTAATAAATTTTTCCTCATTTTTGGCTTATTCCTTGCCTTTGGCTTATTATTTTACCCTGCCATTTGCGGCGTGCTTCGCACGCCGCAAATGGCGAAAAATGGTAAGAATCGCTTAGCGATTCTTACCATTTTTCGCTTTCGTCGAACTGACGTTAAATGAAGGTGGTGCTTTGCACCGCCTTCATTTATTTGAGTTTTATCTCCCAATCGAAACTTAGATTGCTAAGCATAGTTGTAATATTTTATGCTGAGTGAATAATAGGTACAATCTGCTAAACTTATTTAAAGAAATGCAAATCTATTTCTGATCCAATCAAATTTAAATCAAATTTAGAAATTCAAGAGTTTTACGATCAAGAGATAGGACTTAAAAAATTGCGAGACTGAATATATGCCAAGTCTCATCCAAGCAAATACATAGCTAAACAAATGGGGAGCATTAATTTATGATACTTGTTACAGTCGGGACTGAGCAGTATCCATTCAATTCATTAATGGATTGGATTAGTTTGTTGATCAAGGAGGGGATAATTAATGAAGAAGTTGTCATTCAGTATGGGGCTTCAACACGCTTACCTGACGATGTAAAAATTAGTAAAATAATTCCAGAAACGCAATTTAAGCGACTGGTTGAGCAAGCAAGCGCAGTAATTGCCCACTGTGGTGAGGGTAGTACCCTGTTGCTTGAAGAATTTGATAAGCCTTATATCTTAGTACCACGCACAGTTAAATTCCATGAACATGTGGACGATCATCAGCTAGAAATGGCTGAGGATTTAGAAAACCAAGGCGTACTCATTGCCCGATCGCCAGCCGATTTAGTGAAGTTTTTGAAGTTAGTGACTATTCCTCGGAGTCCTCTTAGCTTTAGTGAAGACAAAGCACTATGTGAATATTTAAGCGATCGCTATCCTAGCCAAGACTATCAAAAAATTCTCTTAGTATGCTCATCAGGTGGGCACTTCAAGGGAATGCAAGGATTAAGCGAATATTGGCAAACCATTCCGCAAAGAACTTGGATTACCTTTAAAACAGGGACAACACAGACCGAGTTAAGTGCCGAAAAGACTTTCTGGGCCTATAGTCCTACTAATCGCAATATTCCTAACTTTATCCGCAACTTGTATTTAGCAATAGATGTCCTAAGGAAAGAAAGACCTCAGCTCGTGATGTCTACTGGAGCTGGTGTCGCTGCACCCTTTTTATTAGCTGCTAAGTATTTGTTTAAGAGTAAAGTAATTTTCATTGAGTCAAAAACGCGCATCCGCGACCTGAGTCTGTCGGCTAAATTATTGCGATCGTGTAAAGCTTTGGACTTGTTGGTTGTTCGGTCTGAAGACATTGCAAGTCTCTATCCTGAAGCAGTCTATATCCCAACCAATAGTGAGCAGCAATCCTTGAGGTTTGGTTTAAATGATGTACAGATGACTAATTTTTATGACACGGTTTTGATCAGCACACCTAAAAATATATTTAACCCTGAAGCACGCAAATTAAAGGAAGACTTTCACCAGTTGTGTCAAGAGGAAGAAAGCTTTCGCAAGATTATCATCGATATGTCTCATACTGAGTTCATTGATAGCTCAGGTGTTGGTGCGTTGGTATCTTGTTTAAAAGTTTTGCGTCAAACAGATATTCAGTCAGGTAAATCAGAACCAACAGAACTGGCTCTCTGGAGTGTCAATTCTCAAGTGTTATCAATTTTAAAAATGACCAAGCTTGAGCATGTTTTTTATATTGAGCCAGCAAGTCGTACCAATCGTTTACCAAATCCATACAATGGTCGATCGCACAGCAAATCTAATCTACTGTCAAGAATTTTACATCGAATCTATGAATTTTTTGTTGGTATTCCCATCTTCTGTGTGATTGCCTATGTGATGTATTTTTTCTACCCTGCGATCGAGCTAGATCCTTCTCTAACAGTGCATCCATCGGTTCGTAGTTTCCCCAAGCGGTTGATCGATATTTTCGGTGCTTTGGTGGGGTTGAGTTTTACAGCAATTTTGTTTGTGCCAATTGCGATCGCGATCAAACTGGAGAGCCGTGGTTCGATTCTCTTTAAGCAAAAACGCGCAGGACTGATGAGCAAACCCTTTGGGATTTGGAAATTTCGCTCTATGGTCAAAAATGCGGAAATGTTAAAGCAAAAGGTTACCAATGAGATCGCTAATTCCACTGATGGCACACCTAAAAATAGTGATAGCGGTAAATTTTTTAAAAACAGTAACGATCCACGCGTTACTAAAGTCGGTAAATTCCTGCGTAAAACTAGCCTTGATGAGTTTCCCCAATTCTGGAATATTCTTACAGGCGATATGAGTCTGATTGGCACAAGACCACCAACCTTCGGTGAAGTGGGGCTGTATGAGCTAGAGAACGAATATACCGATGAAAAAATGACCGAATGGAGTCGGCTCGATGTCAAACCAGGACTCAGTGGTGTCTGGCAAGTAAGTGGACGCTCGACGGTCAGAAGCTTTGAAGAGGTGATGGGCTTTGACCTTACCTATAAACGCAATTGGAGTCTAAAATATGATCTATGGCTGATCTGGAGAACTATTGCAGTTTTATTTGAACGGAACAATGGCGCAGTCTAAAAGATCGCATAGATCTCACAAACAATGCAAAATCAGGTGGTTAAGTTTAGTTTTACCGCTTAATTTGGGACGTTTAATCTTGGCAATGATTGCGATCGCTGTTAGCAACGTCCAGCCCCTAGCCGCTTTACCCCTATCCCCAGGCGATCGTATTCGCATACTGATTCCCGAAGGCGAATTATTCAACGGCGTATATGAAGTCAATACCGATGGAACCATTTCTATTCCCTATTTAGCGCCTCTGTCTGTAGTTGGATTGGATCTGCCCACCATTCAAGATTTAATTCAGATTCAACTGATTGAGAGGAAATATTTTCAACCGCAATTCCTGCAAATTTCAGTGTTGCCTCTGGCGCTTGCCCCGATCGCTGTGAATGTTTCGGGGGAAACCTTTCAAACGGGGCGAGTGCTGATCAATAATCGCAGTGCCGAAGTTCGCGCCCAGCAACTGACGCAATCATCGGGTGACTATGCTCCTGATAGGTTTTTAACTTCGGCTTTGCGGGGTGCGGGAGGCGTAACACCTAATGCCGATATCACCAAAATCAGCATAATTCGCCAAAATAAGCAGTTAACCGTGGATTTGTCAGGAATTTTCACAGGGGAGCCAGTGGAAGATATTCCCCTGATCGCGGGTGATACGATCATCGTTCCCAAAAGAGACACCATCGATCCGCGCATTGTACGCCCCTCCCAAATTACTCCCCCTGGAATTACGGTTTTTCTATCGAACTTAACCGTACCTGCTAGTAGTAACGCTTCTTCAGCGATCGGCAAGGATTCATCTAGCTTTCCCTATGGTTCCCGTTTTTCGCAGGCGGTATTTGCCGCCAACTGTGTCGGTGGGACTACACCCACAAACGTTCCACGCCGTGCGGTGCTAGTGCGAACCGATCGCCCTTCAGGAGAAACTGTTGCAATTGATCGCTCCGTTGAAGATTTAATCCGCAATTCTAAGGATCAGATTACGAATCCATTTTTAATGCCGCAGGATAGCGTCGCCTGTTATGACTCCACTGTAACGGAAGTGAGAGGTGTTTTAAATTTTGTGGGGGATATTCTCAATCCGATCAAGCTGATTCGCGATATTTTCGGCGGGAGCGGTCAATGAGTAAGGAATCTCCTCCTGAAACTATTGATTTGACCGAGCCTAAGCGATCGCCTCGCTTTGGGTGGTGGATCTATGTTTTCATGGGATTAGCCCTAAATGCGATCATCTGGGGAGGAGCCTTGACCTATCTCAAAAGGACAAAGCCTAAATTTGTGAGCAAAATGGCAATCATTTTGCCTGGGGGCAATGTGGGAGCAAATGTGAACTTACCGAGTATTGGTCAAGCTTCCTCTTCGAGTACTTCGGCTTCAGGCGGATCTTCTCTTGATCCCCGCGCAAATTATCAATATATCCTCAATGATGAGCCAGTTTTAAAAGAAGCGGCGGAATCTCTAAATATCAAGACTTCAGAATTAGGAAAGCCTAAAAGTAAATTAATCGATAATACTTCCATTTTGCAAGTGGAAATTGAGGGTCCAAGCGCAAAAGAGGCTCAAGAGCGGGGATTTGCGCTTTACAATACGCTTATGCGAAAGGTGAGTAAGCTGCGTAAAGATGAAATCGCGCGGCGGGATGATGGCACACAGGCGACTCTGGACATGGCAAAGATTAAATTAGCGGAATCCCAAAAGAAATTGGCTGCCTATAAAAGTCAGTCGGGGCTGAGTACCAGCGATCAAGTGAAAGAAGTGGCGGTGAGTTTGGAGCAGTTGCGGAAACAGAGGGCGGAAATGTTAGCGCAGGATATCTTAATTAGCGATCGCCTTCAGCAATTATCAAGTAGCCTCGGTTTAAGCGTCGATGAGGCAAGCGCCGCCTTTACTTTGCAGTCCGATCCGATTTATCAACAAAATCTCAGGGATTTTAGTGAATCATCGGCGACCTTGACGACTTTAAGTTCTAAATGGGGCGAAAATCACCCTAATGTGGTCAGAGAAGCCGCAAGACAAAAGAATGCTGGTGCGGCGATTAGCGATCGCGCCAGTTTCTTATTAAAACGTCCCCTGAGTTTGCAAGATTTGGCAAGGATCAATTTAAACGTGACGGGCAGTGCAGGCAAAGAAAGTCTATATCGGGATTTGGTGGCTGTCCAAGCAGAACAGAGTGGCATCGCTGGACAAGCCGAAGAATTGGGTCGCCAAATTGAAAATTTTGACGATCGCTTGCGGGATTTGACCCAAAAGCAATTGGAACTGGATCGCCTCCAACGTGATGCTCAGGTTGCCGAAGCGGTCTTCGCTTCTTCCCTCGCCAAAATTGACCTGAGCAAATCAGATATTTTTACCGCCTATCCCTTAGCCCAATTAGTTTCGCCCCCTAGTTTGGCAGATGAGCCAGCATCGCCCCAACCAAAACTCGTAATGGCTGGTGCTTTTATCGGTTCGCTTTTCGTAACCACAGGCGTATTTTTGTTGTGGAAGCGCAAGTCGATGGGTCAAAAGTCAAAACAGGAAGTGGAACTTTCTGAGGTGGCGGAGTTACCGACTTTACGCGCTATTCCCAACAGCGATCGCAGTAAAACAGGTCAATCGCGATGAATATATTCAAATTTTTGCAAACCCCTGAACATTTTAAGATTACACCCGAAAATCTCGAAGAGAAGTTGGTGTGGTACTCGATCGTTTGGACTTTTGCCATTTATTTCATTGGCGGTTTATATGTATTAGGCGCGATTTTGCCTTGGCTCCTATTTGGCATATTGTGTTGGCGGTGGTGGCAGCAAGATCCAGAGACCCCGTTAAAAGATCGGATTCGTATTCCCATTGGCATTTGGATGTGGGTTGGCGGCATGGTGTTTATGCAGGTGTCGCTGATCATGGGTCATCTGGACTATTACCTAGAGATGGGACAGATTATTAAATCATCCATCGGTTGGGCAAAAGGATGGGCGATCTTAGCGCTATTTCCGATGGCGGGATGTTTACCAATTCGCCCAAAACTGCTATACAGAGCGGCGGCGCTGGTTTGTACGATGGTGCTTTTGTTCTCTCCCATCTTTATAGCTGCGTACTATGCCAGATTACCCGCACAATTATTTGTCTCTCCATTACGGGCGATCGGCGGGCCTGGTCCCGAATTTTTTGAATTCCGTCTCTATGAAATTGACCCTGGAGATAATTCACCTCGTTGGCGACTATTTACACCTTGGGCTCCCGCATTAGGATTTGTGGCAAATATTTACTTCTTTATGATTTTGCGCGAACCTTGCAAAAAATGGAAATACATGGGAATTGCAGGTTGTATCATGATGTGTCAAATTTCCAAATCCCGATTAGCCCTGCTCTGTTTGCCAGTAGTATGGATTTTGGTAGAGGTATTGTCGAGGATTTCACGACCGATCGCGCTGATGATTACGGGGTTTATCGCCAGCACAGGAGGGGTGACTTTACCAATATTAATGGATGGATTAGAAAGCTTTTCCGCGCAGTTTGCTGCCGCCCGTAAAGACTCCTCGCGAGTACGCGCCGCCCTTGGTCGAATTGCGGTTTATCGCTGGCAAACGGAAGCGCCCATCTGGGGGCATGGTATTGTCGAAAATGGTCCGCACATGGTGGAATATATGCCCATTGGTTCCCATCACACTTGGTATGGACTGCTTTTTGTGAAAGGGATCGTGGGCTTCGCGGCTCTAGCAGTACCGATGATCTATAGCTTGGTGGATTTGCTGATTAAGTCACAACGCAATGATACCGCTAAACTCGGATTAACGATGTTGTTGGTTATCTTTCTCTATACCTTTGGCGAAAATCTGGAAATTTTAGCCTATCTGTTCTGGCCTGGGCTAATCGTGATCGGTATGGGATTTCTAGAACTTCCTAATGAAGATGAGATAGAAGCTAGACCAGCTTTGCCAATGGCAACGATCGCGCAAACAGAAAATCAAAATACTAATCAAAATAAGGAGGAGATTACATCATGACATCAACAATAAATGCCCAAGAACGTAAGCCCAAAATTTTGCATCTACTCAGCGATCGCAATGTGGGCGGTATCAAAAGTACCAGTGGTAGCCTCACTAATTCGCGTCTCAAAGAAAAATTTGAGTTTCTCTTTCTCTCCGAAAGTGAAGCCCTCAACAATTTATCGACAATTAAACCTGATGTGGTGATTTGGCATGATCCCTGTTCTTGGCGATCGCTATGGCGATTATTAAAACTCAGGTTCGCGACCAAATTACTCATTCATGAGCATCACTATTCTGAAAGCTTTGAACAGTGGAAAGTGCGATCGCCTTGGCGGTTTCATTTAATGCTGCGTTTTGCCTATGGACTAGCCCATAAAGTTGTCGCAATTTCCCAAGGACAGAGAAAATGGATGCGATCGCATCGCCTTGTAAATCCAAGGAAACTTAGCACTATTCAGCAATGTCGAACTTTAGATGAATTTCTGACCTTACCTCTTAAATCCATTGACACAACTCTGATATTAGGAGCCTATGGTCGATTTGATCAGCAAAAGGGATTTGACACCTTACTGAGAGCAATGCAAAAAGTCCAAAATCCTCAAATCCAATTGCTAGTAGGTGGCTATGGAGAGCAGGAAGAATTGTTGAAATCCTTAGCTGGTGATGATCCACGTATTCATTTTCTGGGTTCTATTTCTGATGTGCCATCTTTTCTCGCAAAATGCGATGCAATCATCATTCCTTCTAATTGGGAACCTTGGGGCAATGTCTGCTTAGAATCTAAAGCCGCAGCCAAAGCGGTAATTGTCTCGAAAGTAGATGGATTAACGGAACAGGTAAATGATTGCGGCGTACTAGTTCCTGCTAATAATCCTGATGCTCTAGCCGCAGCGATCGATCAAGTTTGTGAGATGCCGCGATCGCAACTGGAATCATGGGGCTTACAAGGTCGCATGGATGTGCAGAATTCTTGGGAAGAATATATGACGGCATGGGAGGCGCTGCTATCAGATCTATGCAAAAACTAATTCAGTCAGTAATTGGCTTCATTCAGAAAAAACTAGCGAATCGCTTTGCCCGTAATATTGGCTGGTTAGGCTTATCAGAAATTCTTATCCGCATCTCGCGATTGGCTGCTACGGTGGTCTTAGCACGATGGCTGTCGGAATATGACTATGGTTTAGCGGCGCTAGTGCTAACTACCAATGAGTTTGTGAATGTGTTCACGCGCAATGGCATTTTCGATAAGCTAATCCAAGCCCAAGAAGAAGACATTGAAGAGCTATCCCAAACAGCCTATTACATTAATTGGTTTATTTGCGGTGGCTTATTTCTCATTCAATGTCTGATTGCTTTGCCGATGTCATGGATTTATAAGGACAGCCAAGTAATTTTACCGATCTGTGCGATGGGCTTGGTTTATCTGATGCTACCGATGGGACTAATCCAAGCGGCGCGATCGCAGCGTGAAAACCGCCTCCATGTCTCGGCTTTAGCCAATGCTTTACAGATTTCCACCGACAACATTTTGACGATGATTCTGGCTTGGCAAGGCTTTGGAATGTGGGCGATCGTCTTGCCAAAAGTAATCGTTGCCCCAATTTGGGTAATCGTCCATCGCTCCAATAATCCTTGGCGATCAACCAAATCCTTTACGCTCCATCGTTGGCAAGAGATTATCCATTTTGGGCGCAGTATTCTTGGTATCCAAATGCTGGCAACCCTCCGCAATAATCTCGATTATTTAATCGCAGGGCATTTCTTAGGGATTAAAGCCCTTGGTTTATATTACTTTGCCTTCAATGCAGGGCTAGGGATTAGCCTCAGTTTCATTACCGCCGTTGATGCGGCGCTCTATCCGCACCTATGCGAAGCCAGAAGTGACCCTGCACAATTTCGCGATCGCTATCTCCAGAGTTTCCAATCCATCACCAAAGTAATTATTCCCATTGTCTTAGCACAGGTATTACTTGCACCGATTTATGTTCCTTTAGTATTTGGACAGAAATGGATTCCCGCAATTCCCATATTGATTCTCATTTGTCTATCGGCAATCCCGCGCCCCTATGCAAATGCAGCATCCAAAGCACTTTGGGCTTTGGACAAACCAAGTTGGGATTTGATTTGGAATGTGCTGTTTACAATCATTTTTGCGATCGCGATTTGTATAGGTACAATCTGGCAAATCACAGGTGTAGCGGCATCGGTGATGCTTATTCATTGGGGGGCTATTCCCATATTTGTAATGTGGGTGAAGAAATACATCACCAAGCCTAATCTTCAGGAACAAACCTAATTTAATTTGTGATTTGTGTCGCACTTTGCGCGGAACAAATCACAAATTAAGTAATTAATTATCGGTAATAAATCATGGTCAAAGTATCAGTAATCGTCCCAGTTTATAATGTTGAGCGTTTTATCGAAGAAACAGTTACATCAGTCTTAGCTCAAACATTTCATGATTTTGAATTAATCATTGTTGACGATCAATCACCCGATCGCAGTATCGAGATTTGTGAGCAGTTCAACGATCCGCGCATACGGATTGTCCATCAAAAAAATCGGGGTTTAGCAGGGGCAAGAAATACAGGAATTCGTCATGCTCAAGGCGAATATATTGCCCTGTTAGACAGCGATGATCTCTGGAGTCCTGAAAAACTGGAGAAGCATATTCATCATTTAGACTCCAACCCCAAAGTTGGTATTAGCTTCAGCCGTTCCGCCTTTATTGATGAAGACAGTAATTCTCTCGGCACATACCAAATGCCCAAGCTGACAGATATTGACGCACCACATTTACTCTGTCGTAATCCCATTGGCAACGGTTCCGCCCCTGTAATTCGTCGTGAAGCCCTTGAAGGCATTAAGTTTCAAGACAATCTTTATGGTGAAGTTGAAGACTTCTATTTTGATGATCAATTCCGTCAATCAGAAGATATTGAATGCTGGATTAGAATCGCCATTCAAACCAATTGGCAAATTGAAGGTATTCCCGAACCGCTTACTCTCTATCGTGTGAATCCTGATAGCCTATCTGCCAACATGAATAAGCAACTGGAATCATGGGAAAAAGTGATCGCCAAAACGCGCACCTATGCCCCTGATTTATTAGCAAAGTGGGAACCCCTAGCCCGCGCCTACCAGTTCCGATACCTCGCTCGCCGTGCTATTCGCAATAAAGATGGTAAAGCAGCAGTAAAACTTGTAAATCGCGCCTTGGCATGTAATTGGAAGATTTTAATTTATGAACCAATGCGATCGCTACTAACGATTTTTGCGGCTTATTTAATCTGGTTATTACCGCGCAGTTGGTACAACAGCATCGAGAACTTTGCTCTCAAACGGACAGGTGATAGTCAACGCAAGGTGATCGCTAAGGGTAATCAGCATTAGAGCCAAGTGAACCTACTCCCAAAATTCTACATAGCTGAGTGCTACCTGAATTATTTAGCATTGTTTAAAAAACGTGAGTTCGATATAGCCATTTGCGGCGTGCTTCGCACGCCGCAAATGGCAAAAAATGGTAAGAATCGCTTAGCGATTCTTACCATTTTTGCTTTCGTTGAACTGACGTTAAAAAAGCTCCTGAAGGAGCTTTTTTAAACAATGCTAAACTGCAAATTATCGGTGTATCGCGCTACTCATGGGAATTATTACCAAACGTTCATCTAAAAAAGTTCGGGCTAACGAAATCCTGATCCGTCTCAAACGGCTTTATCCCGACGCAACTTGCTCGCTGGATTATGAAACTCCTGTACAGCTATTAGTAGCAGTGATCCTCTCGGCCCAATGCACCGATGAGCGCGTGAATATGGTCACTCCGAAATTATTTGCCAAATATCCTGATGCGATCGCCCTAGCAAACGCCGATCTCGATGAACTCATGGAGTTAGTCCACTCCACAGGCTTTTATCGCAACAAAGCCAAAAACATTAGAAGTGCCTGCGAAATGATTGTGCGTGACTTTGAAGGCAAAGTACCAAATACGATGGAAAAGCTGCTCAAGCTTGCAGGAGTGGCTCGTAAAACTGCCAATGTAGTCTTAGCCCATGCCTATGGGATCAATGCAGGCGTAACCGTTGACACCCATGTAAAGCGACTTACTAAAAGACTAGGACTAACCAAATTTGAAGAGCCTATTAAGGTCGAGCGGGATCTGATGGGAATGCTGCCCCAACGGGACTGGGAAAATTGGTCAATCAGGATTATTTATCATGGACGTGCTGTTTGTAATGCGCGTAAACCTGCTTGCGATCGCTGTGAGCTAGCCGATTTATGTCCATCAGCAAATTATCAAAACCCATAAAGTTACGCCCCGCAGGGGCGTAACTTTATGGGTTTTGGTTTGTAATTATTTATGTCTAGCTACTCAAAGTAAAAACTTGGCAAAGCCAAGTTTTTACTAGTGGTTGTGAAGTTTTCTAAAGATCCGCCCCCATTATGCAGAGACATCCGCGCTTATTCCCTAAAATGAAGACAAAATTCTCCCTGCAATCTTTAACTTAATAAAGACTTATGACAGATTTTGTAAAACCCTTCAAAAACGATCCCCAACTAGGGAATTTGTCTACACCCGTTAGCGATTCTGCGATCGTTAAGGCTTTTATCGGCAACCTTCCTGCTTACCGTGCAGGCTTGTCTCCTAGCCGTCGTGGTCTAGAAATCGGCATGGCTCATGGCTACTTCATTTACGGGCCCTTTGCATTACTAGGACCTCTGAGAAATACAGAATTAGCTAGCCTTGCTGGTCTTTTGGCAACGCTCGCATCTGTTGTGCTTTTGACCGTTGGCTTGTCCTTATATGGTCAAACTGTAACTAAGTTGCAATCTAGCTCTGCCTTAGAAGCCCCTGCTGAATTGGGTACACCTGCTGGTTGGAGCGAATTTGCTAGTAGCTTCTTGCTTGGTGGTGCTGGTGGTGCTGCATTTGCATACTTCCTCAACTACCTAGAGCCAATGCAAAAATTCCTTGGTTTGCTTTGGAATTAGATTTGCTTTTGGTGTTGTTAGCTTCAGCTCCAAATCATATTAATTTAATCTAAATCAGATCCTCAAAAATTTATATCTTAATTCAAGGAAACCCACGACCATGACTGGATACTACGCACATTACTACGTCTCTTTCATCTTCGTACCACTCATTGGTGTAATCCTCCCGATCGCCACCATGGGATTACTTCTCAACTATATTGAGAACTAATTTACAAAATTGGAAACTAGGCTCTTTGTAGTCTTAATTTTCAATATCTTTAAACTTGCTCTTCGTATTTTTTATCACATTCTCAAAAACAGGAAAGGCGATCTCTATATTATAGCGATCGCCTTTCCTGCTTTTATAGCTGTCGCCATTCTTGTTAGGACATAAAACCCAAATAGTGTGAGGCGGCGCGAAGCGCCGCCTCACACTATTTGGGTTTTGATTTGTCCTGATACAGATGGCTATAGCTATACCAGACGCTAAGATAAAGACATTATCTTTAGTTTTATTTCTATGCAATTTTTAAAACCGTCTTCATTTTTGCGCTTAGCGATCGCGCTAGTACTTGCGATCGCCTGTTTACTGACATCGCCTATCAAGACCCAAGCGGAAACACTCTCATTTAGCCACGCCCAGCTAAAAAACAGAGACTTTTCAGGCAGAGATCTGGTCGGTTCAGGCTTTGCCAATGCCAACATGGAAGGAGCCAACTTTGAAAATGCCGATGTGCGCGGAGCCGTATTTAGCGCTTCGATTTTAAGAAGGGCAAACCTCAAAGGGGCGAATTTTTCAGGTGGGCTACTTGATCAAGCGGACTTTGCTAAAGCTGATCTCAGTGATGCGTTGCTAGTCGAAACAATCTTATTACGCAGTACCTTTGATTTTGTGAATATTGATGGGGCAGATTTCACCGACGCGATCATGGATGGTGGACAACGCAAATGGCTATGCACGAAAGCAAAAGGCACAAACTCGAAAACTGGTATTGATACCAGAGAATCTTTAGAGTGCAACTAAAAAGCCGCCCAATTGGGCGGCTTTTTAAAGTGTATTTCGTGATTAGCTTATCTATGGAAGTTTGCTAACCAAAAGTGCGATCGCTACTAAAAGCCCACCAGTGAGATAAAAGAATTTGACCACATGCAACTCATGCCACCCACTTAACTCTAAGTGATGATGAAAAGGAGCCATTTTAAAAAGACGCTTGCCCATGCCAGTTTCGTCTTTGGTTGCCTTGTAGTAGGAAACCTGTGCAATCACCGAAATTGATTCCCAGATAAAGATTGCACCAATAATTAGGAAAGCCCAAAGCAAGTTACCGAGGATCGCCGTCGATGCAAGCGCACCACCTAAAGCAAGTGATCCTGTATCCCCCATGAATACCCTTGCTGGGTAACGGTTATGCCAGAGAAACCCTAAATAGCTACCACTGAGGCACATGCAGAAAATAGCAAGTTCTTTGTTTTGAGGAAATAATAATAAGCCCATCCCAAACAAAGCGATCGCACCCGTGCCACCAGCTAAGCCATCTAAGCCATCGGTGAGGTTGGTCGCATTGCTGCTGCCAAGGAATACAAACAAGGCAAGTGGGAAAAACAGTAGACCGAGTGGAATCACAAATTTTAAAGGCAAATTAATCGTGGCGATCGCCTGCCAGTTTTGGGTTATTCCTAGCCATCCACAGAAACAAGCGGCGAAGAATGCTTGGAGGAAAATTTTGGAGCGTGGAGACAAGCCTTTATTGGAGTGGCGGCGCAGAATTTTCCAATCATCTAGCCAACCGATAAAGGCGAAAGAAAGAGTCAGCAAGCTACAAGCTATGACTTTGTCGTTAAAACCAGACCAGACCAACGACAATAAAATTCCGACAGGTATAATGAATATCCCCCCCATCGTCGGCGTACCTTGTTTTTTGAGGTGAGCCTGTGGACCATCTTCACGGATGATTTGACCAGCCTTGAGGCGACGCAACGCAGGTACAGCAAGAGTCCCCAACGCAGCTACACCACCACCCCCAAATGTGAATGGTAACAGCAAACTTGAACTTATATTAGGATTCAAGAAAAGATCGACACCAACAATTAAACTTATTAAACCGATTGCTAAACCAAGTGCTAGGCTACTTCCTGTCGGAAATTTTGCTTTCCTAACTCTCACACCAGTATCAACCATTGCCGCTCCTCACACCCACAGTAACCATCACACTTTTTTTAGATCGAACTTTAGATCAGCAGCTTTTTTACGGCTTTGTAACAGATGATTAAATATCATCTGAATATACGCTCTTAGATACCAAATAATGACCGCATTTGTCTACAGTGCAACCATTGAATTTTGATAATTCTTGAATCTTTGAACTCAATTTTTGTAAATATCCCTTTAATTTTAAGTTTGTTAAATTGCCGATGACGAGTAAGAATTCTCGACAAATTGCTTTAGAAGCACTACGTTTGATTCAAAGACGCAATGCCTACGCGGATGTAGCGCTTGACTGTACGCTGTCGCGAGCGCGTCAGGATAACATTAATCTCCCAGAAAGCGATCGCCGTCTGATCACGGAGTTAGTGTATGGATGTACGCGTCGCCAAAAAACCCTGCAAGCGGTTTTGCAAAACTTCTCACAAAAACCAACCACAAAATTACCACCCGACTTATTAATAATCTTACACATTGGTATCTACCAACTATGTTTTCTCGATCGCATCAAGCCATCGGCGATCGTTCATACCACGGTGGAATTGGTTAAAGAAAACAATTTAAAGGGCTTGTCAGGATTTACAAACGGGGTAATGCGATCCATACTCAGAGCCAAGGAGAAGGAAGATATTCTTGCCAATATTACCGATCCCGCCAGTTTTTATAGCTATCCTGAATGGTTGATCGAATTATGGCAAAAAGAATTTGGTCAAGAAGCGATCGCAAATATTTGCAATTGGTTTAATCAAACCCCTCATCTTGATTTACGGGTCAATCTTTTACATGCGACTAGGGATCAAGTCCTCGCTGCTTTTGCTGAATCTGAAATCAAAGCTGAGCCGATTCCCTATTTACCCGATGGTATCCGCGTGGCTCAAGGTGCAGGGGATGTGAGCCAATTACCCAAGTTTAAAGAGGGTTGGTGGTCAGTACAGGACGCGAGCGCTCAGTTAGTCACTTACTTATTAGATCCGCAACCTGATGAGATCATTATCGATGCCTGTGCTGCCCCCGGTGGTAAAACTACGCATATTAGCGATCGCCTAAAAAATACGGGTAAAGTTTATGCCCTAGATCGTCTGGCAAGTCGTCTTAAAAAGATTGATCAAAATACGGCTCGTCTGGGGATCACGAATGTACAGACCATTGAGATTGATGCTCGTGAATTTGGAGAATTGCCAGAAAGTAAATGCGATCGCGTATTACTAGATGTACCTTGCTCTGGACTCGGAACATTACATCGTCACGCCGATGCTCGTTGGCGACAAACTCCCGAAGAACCCTATAAATTAGCTAAAACTCAATCTGAAATTCTCGAACGCGCCACGCAATGGGTTAAACCCGAAGGTGTAATTGTTTACAGCACTTGCACGATTCATCCTGCTGAAAACGAAGAAGTTATTGAGCAGTTTTTAAACAATCATCCCGATTGGCAAATTGTGCCGCCAAGTGTTGATAATCCTGCGGCTCATTTTGCAAGCGATCGGGGTTGGATTAAAGTCTTGCCCCACGAACATGACATGGATGGTTTCTTCATGGTAAAACTTCAGAAAATATAGTCACTAATCAAGCTTTAACTTATTTGAATTAACTATAAATAAGTCTGTAAATAAGTCTGTCTAGTGGTTTCAGCTAACAACTATATAATTAGACTAAAGCTGTTCAAGTCTATAAGATATGCTAAAAACTCTTTGGGCTACTGTTCAAAATGGAAAGATCGAATTGCTAGAGGCTTCAGAATTGCCAGAAGGCTCAAGGATACTAGTAACTGTACTTGCATCTGATTACGAATCTGAATTTTGGCTTCAGGCAAGTCAAACATCACTTGATGCTGTTTGGGACAATATTGAAGATGATGTCTATGCCCAATTACTCTAAAAATAGTGTCATTTTAGTTAGATATCCCTTTTCAGACTTATCTAACGCTAAAGTTAGACCTGCGGTTTTAGTAAGTGCGCCACATATTTCTCAAGATATTCTGATTGTGCCGTTGACTAGCAAAACATCGGGATTGCTGGAGGGAGAATTTATCCTACCTAATTGGTCAGTAGCAGGGCTTAACGCTGTTACAGCAGTCAAGTGTGGAATATACACAGTAAACAAAAATTTAGTGATTAAACAAGTTGGTCAGCTAACTAATTCTGATTCATAAATACTTTCACAATCTTTAAAAATCTGGCTTGGCATTTGAGTCAAATAAGATGAAAGTAATGATCGCCCCTCAAAACCCAAAAAAATCGCCAAATTTCCCTGAGAGTATGGCAAATCCATTGCTCACAGAAATTGGCGATCGCAGATGATCTGTAAGTTTTTGGATATTACACTCTCAGTGCTAGCTTGATCGATTCTCCAGAGTCATTTCCTGTCAAGGTGTCATAATATAAATCATCGTAAATAATGCGATCTCTAAAGGCAAATTTTATGAACGCTAAACTGATTAATGGACAAACTAAGCTATCGATTAACGTCTTAGTCAAGAATGAAAAAGATGGTAAAGTCAGCGCTAGAGTATTAGGATTACCCGAATATAGCGTTATTAGCAGCGATCGCCAATCAGCTATTTTGGAATTAGATCGATTAATTACTACAAATTTATTAGAGAGTGAGGTCGTATCTTTAGAACTAGAAATTCCCAAACGAGAACATCCTTGGCGAAAGTTTGCAGGAATTTATAGGAATAGTCAGCTATTTGGATCTGTACTAGTTAACATCGAATCTCATCGCCGTGAATTAGATTCACAGACTATAATTGACTACCATGAGGAAAAAATCGCTTGAGTTTGCTGATACTCGATACCGATCATGTTTCTTTGTTTCTCAAAGGAAATACTCCCGTTTGCGATCGCATATTTCAAACTGATCCAGATAAATTAGCTATTTCAGTGATTACGGCTGAAGAGATCTGTCAAGGGTAGCTTAGTGAAATTAATAAGTGTCGTCAAGCATCCCAGTCATCAAAACTACTTTTAGCTTATGCCGAGTTTGAGAACGCTTTGGACTTCTTCCAAACTATACGGAGAGTTAGTTTTGACAATAACGCATATTGTCAGTTTGAGATTTTACGTTCCCAATTTAGGCGTTTGGGTACAAGAGATTTGAGGATCGCAGTGATCGCTCTGTCTATCAACGCCACTGTAGTTACACGTAATGCTAAAGACTTTGGACAGATCTTAAATTTGTCTATCGAAGATTGGTCTACGATTTAAGGCTATTTGACTAATCACCCATAAACAGCGATCGCCTATTCATTCCCACACCTAGCGATCACTTCTCAAATAATCACATCACAAGGCGATCGCTATTTGCTAAAAGTAAAACCGTGATCGATTTAAATGATGTTAAACAAATACTTGGTTTATGAGATTTTAGCTAAATCGATATTTGAATAAGTGCTTTAAACTTTAATAATGGTAACGAATCTGAACCAGCAAAAGTGTATCATTCTCAATTTTGTAGAGAATCCTATGCTCATCGTCAATGCGTCTAGACCAATATGCCTGATAATCCATGTTTTAATGGTTAGGGTTTGCCTATGCCACTATGGGGATTGCGTTGGATATCTTTGATAAGGTTGTTAACTCGATTGAGCATTTTTTTGTCTGTTTGTTGCCAGTAAAGATAATCTTCCCAAGCACGTTCTGAGAAAAGTATCTTCACTCGATTAGCTCCCGCACAGTAACGCCGCCAGATTCTAATTCGGCGATCGCCTCAAAAATTCGTTTCGCATTATTACGACTTTTTAAGAGGTAAGCAGTCTCGGTGAGGGATTCATAATCTTCAAGAGATAGAAGTACTGCCGACGGTTGTTGATGGCGCGTAATGATCAGAGGATCGTGGCGATCGCATACTTGATCGATCATTTTTGCCAAGTTTCTCTGTGCATCAACATAAGAAATTACGTTCATAAAGTTGTCGATCTGCTATTGCTTGCTAGATTGTTAACGATTATAGCTTTTCTTAGTACAGGACAAAAAGTTGCAAAAGTAAGCAGGAAGGGGTTTTATAAAAGATAACCACATCACAAATAAAACCCCTATGAAAGAGATTAGCGTATTTTGCGAAAAGTTACATGAACATCTGCAATGGAATGGAACAAGACTCTTATTTGTGTCGATGTTCCTGATCGCACTAATGCGAGTAAAGACAGTAAACCTAGCGGAAATCGCGACAGGATTTAGTGGAGAAGCCAAAGTCGAATCACACTATAAGCGGTTACAGAG
>NZ_JAYGIF010000099.1:0-66859 GCF_034931345.1 Pseudanabaena sp. CCNP1317
TTGCAGATGTTCATGTAACTTTTCGCAAAATACGCTAATCTCTTTCATAGGGGTTTTATTTGTGATGTGGTTATCTTTTATAAAACCCCTTCCTGTCTACTTTTGCAACTTTTTGTCCTGTACTAAGCATCGCGACTAAAAGCTACGCTATTAACGATATTACTATTGCCGAAGGTTTGTACTTCCTGTCTGTCTTTCAGATTCCATAATTTCGTTGTGCGATCGTCACTGGCTGTTGCAAGCATCTTACTATCGTGACTAAAGGATACACCAAAAATTACCCCTGTATGTCCTTTGAACTCTTTTAGATATTTGCCTCTTAGATCCCACAATTTTACGGTTTTATCGCTACTCCCTGTGGCTATCATCTTACCGTCGCGACTAAAAGCTACGCTATTGACCCCATTTGTATGTCCTTGAAGTGTTTGCAATTTATTCCCATTTTTCGGATTCCATAATTTTACGGTTTTATCGCTGCTGCCCGTAGCCATTATCTTGCCATCACGACTAAAAGCTAAGCTTTGCACATTATCTGTATGCCCTGTTATTGTTCGCAGTAATTTGCCTTCTAGATTCCATAGTTTAGCTGTGTTATCACCACTACCTGTAGCAATTGTCTCACCAGCGGGACTAAAAGCTACGCTCCAGACTGAATTTTTATGCCCTTTTAGGGTTTGTAGTTCTTTCCCTTCTAGGTTCCATAGTTTAGCTGTTTTGTCTCTACTACCCGTAGCAATCATCTTGCCATCGGGACTAAAAGCTACGCTCCAGACTTTATCTGTATGTCCATTTAAGGTTTGCAGTAATTTCCCTTCTAGATTCCATAATTTAGCAGTTTTATCACTACTACCAGTGACAATTGTCCTGCCATCGGGACTAACGGCTACGCTATGAACTAATTCCTTATGATTAAGTTGATTTAATTCATTGATACCATAAATTGCCTGAGACAAACTTGATAAAACGTACATATCGGTATTATCTTTTATTTGGATAGAAGATAGATTGAATGCCTTGACTCTTCGACCTGCACTTAATGCTTGAAGCAGGGAGTTAAACTTCCGATCAATCTGAAAATTAGAGCTGGCTTCAGAGCTTTTTAGCCTGACTTGAGCGACGTGAATATCTCCATCTGACTCTTTAACTTTTTGAGTACTCCATACTAAAGCGATTGCAGCTCCTAAAAGTCCTACAGCTAGTATCAAAGAACCAATTTTGACTCTTTTAGTTGCTTTTTTCAACAATTGGTTTGACTCTTCCGTAACCGCTCGTTTTTGGCGTTCGATTTCTTGTGCTTGTTCAGCAACCTCTGCTCTCTGACGTTGAGCTAACAGAAGAGATTCAGCTTTTTGTTTTTGTATTTCGATTTTACGTTCTTGCTCGCTAAACTCTCTTTTCTGCTGCTCGATTTCACGGGCTTGTTCTGCTCGTTCTCTAGCTTGACGCTCGACTTCCAGCTTAAGATTAGTTTCTCGATCTTGGCTTTCCTGCAAAAACTGCTGATCTTTATCACTGAGATATTTTGATTTTGACCAAATTTTTGCATCTTGTAAGGCTTGCCCCTGCAATAGAAAAGTTTCATTAAATTCAGATTCCTGCCATGCACGAAAAGCCTCAGCATAGAGTGGAGGACGTAAATCTGCTAACTGTTTCTTTGCCCAATCGTAGCTAAACACTAACTTATAGATCGGATTATAGGAAATCAACCGCCCATCCCTTCGCACCACTAATCCCGTCAACCGTAACTTTGATCGCTCCTCACTGCGATCATCCTCTAACTCCCCATTTGCCAATACCTGCTGATAGCAACCCAACATTCGTCCCCGCAACTTCTCCTCCACACTCAGCACGCGATCCCTAATCGTCGTCAAATGTGGCGGAGTATCCTGTGATTCCCAATTCGTGACAATGCGCTCCTGTACTAAATTCTCAACCCAGTCCACAATCTTCTCAGGTGGAGTAACTCTATCTAATTCCTTCTCCATCATTCCCAGCAATCGCTGAATCAGAAAAGGTTGTCCACCTGTCCACTTAACAGCCTCTTTTAGATAGTCCTGAGGATTTGTCACCTTATTTGCTAAAGCCTGCATCAAAGGCAATGCCTCAGACATAGTAAACCCAGCCATCTCGACTGCATAACCAATATTAAAAGCCGAGGCATTATGACTCTGAATCAAATCCGTCGGTGTCGCCACACCCAAAAACGAAAAAGTGAGTCGATTATAGTCAGGCTTAGTAGGACGATCTTCAAAAAATGACCTTACCAAACCAAAGAAATCATCCATCCCAAACTTGAGACTCAAGAGGCGATCAATTTCTTCGACAAAAATCACAATCGGCGCGTCAATCTCTTGCAACACTACCGTCTCAATAAACTCTGCAAAGCGCTGCACAGGCGACAGCAATTCCCGTTCCCTAATCCAACTCCGCAAATCAAACTTACTTTTTAAATCCAAATCCCCCACCAAACTCCGAATCGCGCTGGCATACCACTGTTCACAGGTCACCTCCACCCCGATTTTCTGCGGATCAATCGTCGCGCACACAACCCCCTCCGCTTGCAACTTATGCGTCACCCGCACCCGCAAACTCGATTTCCCCATCTGCCGACAGTTAAACACATAGCAATATTTCCGCTCCTTGAGCAACTCGTAATAGTCGCGATCGCATTGGCGCTCGACATAGCTAGGCGCATCAGCAGGAAGACTACCACCAACTTGATAATTAAAAGAGCTTGAACTAGTCATAACGGCGGGTGATTTCCTGTTGCATATAGAATACGGCGAAGATTGACAACTCCTTCGCGATTGAGTTTAAGCAGTTCCACAGTTACTCGTCCTGTGGGCGTTAAACCAATGATTTCGCTGTAGTCATCATTCCAAGTAAAGTGATCTTTCCATTGCTGTTGTCTAGGATGATAAAGATCCGTTACTTGTGAAGTTATAGGATCGATTGCTTGAGTTTTAGTGTGTTTGTAATTGTTGCATCCTTGACAAGCGAGAGCAAGATTATCAACCGTAGTTTCACCATTTTTCCAAATCGGAATAATATGCTCAACCGAAAGCCTCTGTGTAGAGTAAGTCTCTTGGCTAAGACAATATTCACAACAACCTTTTGCTCTTTCCGAAACTATTTGCCTAAGTTTGGCGCTAATTGGTTTGGTGGTCATGAGGCTCGTGGCTGTAGTTGGAATTCTTCGATCACAGAATTTAAAGACGTTTGTCGGATTTTCGCAAGTTCGGTTAAATTTTCTAATCTTTTAACATCGATCGCCTCAATATGTTCTCCTAAGTTGATTAACTCTTGATATTCTTCATCTGTAAGAGAGTTATCTTGACGTTTACTAATGAGAAAGTTATAGCGTTCTTGTAAATCATTGGGAATACATTGAGTAATTTGTTGCAATAGCAGAGATTGATCCTTTGGCAAACTAAGAATTTTGCGCTTATTCTGAACTCGGATGGCTTGGGCAATCAATTGTTCTAGCTCAGACGCATCTAGCTGCTCTACAGTTTGAATAAGCTGCTCAAAGGGAAGTTGAGTTTGAACGGTAATTTGACTCATAATTTTAGTTAGTTATTCAAGATCTCCATAGCGATCTCGGTAGCGCTGCAATAATACCTCAAGTTCCTGTTTAGCTTGACGCTCTTGAGCCACTTGTTCGGCAAGCTCAGAAGGGAAAGGCAACTTTTCGCCGTTGTCCAGACGATGCAAGGCAATTTTTTTGTCCTCAATCGATAGCTGCAAACCTAGGACTAAACTCTGTCCGTCGATAATCGGCTCATATTCTTCACCCTTGAGGCGATAACCTTGTAGTTGCTGCTCTAACCATTCATTTTTCGGGTCAAATAGCCAATATTCCTGCACACCCATCTGAGCATAGAGATCTCGCTTAAAGCCAATATCAGTAATCTGCGTACTTTTGGAGGTAATTTCAAAAACCACCGCAGGCACTTGTCCCTCTTCCCAAATTTTATAATTGTCGCGACCGCCAGCCGCCACATCAAAAATCACCATCACATCGGGAGCCACACGCATTCTGGGCAATCCTTGGGCATAGTAGAGAAACTGATTGCCCAAAACCGTCGCTTGTCTGCCTGTTAAATATTGCCGTAGCATTTCTAAAAGTACGGCGATCGCATAAAAATGGTCATAAGTTTCCGCCACAGGCTCACCATCACCAGAGGGATATTCGATTGGGTTGACTGATTTAATCGCAGGTGATGAAATTACCATAGTTTTTATCCCAAGATATCGGTTACTGCAAATACTACATCGGGAAAAGCAAGGGAGGCAATGCGATCTCCCCTTTGCAAAATCAACTCCTTGCTCCCTCTGTAAACTTCAAGGCAATCTTCATTGAGATTCACTAGCCATGTTTCCGCAATTCCAGACTCAGTATAGAGTGGCACTTTAACGCGGCGATCAATTCCAATAGTCGTATCGGAAACTTCAATTAGCCAATGGATATCCGATGCGGTGGGATGTCCAGAAATATAAAAATCATCTTGCCATTTAAGAATCGCGACATCAGGCTGCGGCTCTGAGTCATCGGATAGGCGAATAGGATTTTGGACAGCAACGATCGCACGGTTGCCCATGATCCGACTGAGTAAATAAGTCAGCCGATTCACACAAGCAGCATGACGGCGATTAATTGGGGACATAGTTACTAGCTCTCCATAAATTAATTCAAGGCGATCGCTCTCTGAGAAGATCCCTGCCTCATACATTTGGTGGTATTGCTGAACATTAAAATGGTGTCTTTTTAGCTCAATGGTTTCGATAGTGGCACTGTTCATCATGTTCTCCTGATTAAGATTGAGGTTTGGGAGTTTTCATATGGCTAATTGAGCAAGATGTTTCAAAATACTGACAACTGTGTATAAATCATTGCCACGCTTGATTGAGAATAGTTCTGACTCAGCATATTTTAGGCTGTCTTGAAGCTGAAGTTTTAGAAAGATAAACTCACTGCCATTCGTGACCAGTCCAAAAACAGGGCGATCAGGATGGGGATTTGCCATCATGTAAGTCAAGGCTTGAGGAATGCCAACTTCTACAGAATAAGCCGCTCTCTTAGCTTCGATTACGACCACCCAAAAAGGCGGATTAAATACTAAAACATCAATTCTTCCTTGAACAAGAATATCTTGATCTTGGGAGAGAATATTCACTACCTGTTCGGCTTTGAGATAGAAAGGATCGCGATAGAAACCTGCTAGTTTCAAAATCGGCGATAGCACCACCATTTTTACAAGCGGTTCCAATAGAGAATGTTTCGACAGGTGTAGATAATCTGCTTTGAGATCGTCAAGGCTTAACTGTTCGTTTTCAGTAAGTTTAGGTAAGTCATCGCGCCATTCATCAAAAAATTCTGCATCCCGTGACTGGGCGATCGCAAAAAGTTCCTCTAGCTTTGCCAGATCAATTTCTGATGCTTGTAAAGTTTTAGGCATTGGTTACACTCCTAAACGGTTTTGGAAATAGCGCCGATATAGCTCATTGCGGATCTTTACACCAGTCTCTGTGCGTAATATTAAACCCATTCCATCTAATTTTGCCGTAGTCGCTAGATCAAAACGGATTGGTTGCGGTGAATTAACCAGCGATCGCAAAACTTCCGTAAGATGAGCATCTTTTTCGACCTTGGCTAAACGTGTAGTGAGATGTTTGCCAAAAAGTCCCACTTCCGTCGCCGCAGCTTGGATGATTTGCTCAAGAGAATTTGCGCCACTAGCTAAATTATAGAAAGCTAGTCGTACTAGATAGGGATGTCCACCAATTAATTCTGATATTGGTTCGATTTGTGTAGGTGAGAATCCATGCAATGCGGCAAGTTCCTGCACTTGAGCAATGGTGAATTCATCCAAATCAATGGGCGTACCTACATTAAAAGGTGATTGATTAATATCCTTAGTCGTAAAAGATTCCATCGAATAGGCAAGCACTAGCCGCAACTTACCCCATCTTTTGTCATGCTTGCCCTGCTCATGCCAACCGCGCAATAAACCGCAAAAATCCACCTCGATCGCTTCATGAAGAAATATGCGATCCAGATTTTCAATGGCAATCACCAACGGGCGATCGTCGTCATTTAACAAATATCTTTCAAAAAATTCCTCGCAGTTGCTGTTTGCGCCAAACATTTCATCCCAATCATCATTAGGTTTAGCCTTCACTCCCAAATCCCGCCCAATCACCGCACAAAACCACTGCAAGAAGCGATCCATATTTTCAAAGAACTTGCGATCGCACTTTTGTAAATCTAGCCATGTGGTGCGATTATCCAGCCGCCGCGCTTCTTCTAAGACTCGCACCAATAGCGAAGACTTACCCATGCGGTCAGGAGATTTTAAACGCAGCAAGGCATGGGGCATGGCGATCGCTTTAAAGCATTGTTCCTGTTGAGGCGATCGCGGAATATAAAACTCGGAACCAATCCGCACCGCGCCTTCAGGTTCTTCGATCGCGATATTTACCTTCGGTAAAACCTGACTTTCATAACGGCGTTCCAACAGCACTGGCGTTTGCGCTTCAGGAATATTTTTGAGCGCAATCAGATTTTTACCCAACTCAAAGGCATCTTTAACCGATTTCCCTTCAAACAATGCCCCATAAAATCCTTTAGCAAACTCGATCGCCGCCACATCACCGATCGCCTGATTCATACCCAACACATACGGCACATAACGGGCGATCGCTTCTGCTTGCACCTGTGAGAAACAAGCATTCAGCACCACGCAGTCGATGCCATTTTGGAGAATCCGAAACAAATCTGCTAGAGCCTCAGTGGGTGCGAGTTGCCAACTACCATCATCATGTTCTAAAACCAAACCATTTTCCGCCGCCCCATGTCCTGAGAAATGCACCACACGCGGCACTTCTTGCAGCAAAATTGGCTGCAAGTCATCAATTCGGACTGCGCCTTTAGTAACGATCACAAAGCGATCGCGCAAACTCGATTTCTGACAACATTCCTCAATTTCCCGAAATTCCGCCTCAACCCGCAAGCGATCAGTATTCGCAGGATTAGCAGACAGCAGCAGTACTTTTTTCTTATCTATCATGCGCTCGGGGCAGGGTATCTCTACAGAGATTTTAAATGAAAATGTCAAGAGATCGCACTTTCTTTATCGTAATGTAACGTAAACTCATAGGTGATTTGTCTGCGAAACTAACACAATTTTTATGGTTACGAATTCTCCCACGGAAAACCCAGATCGCAGCCGAACTCAACCCGATGATTGGCTATACGATCGCTCAGTTTTAGGATGGATACTCAATCCAAATCTGAGGAAGCAATTACCATTTCTGTATCGCCTCTTTGGTTGGTACTGCAAATTGTATTTTAGTCTCACTGGCAAGAGCTATCTCCTCGGTGGACGAGAGTTATTTAGATTTCTATCCAATATTTTCTATAGGCTTTCACCCGATCAATACCTAGAGCTAAAACTATCAGGCTATCAAGTATTTCTCAATCCCACAGATATGCGACTTTTTCAAGTTGTCAATGAACTAGCTAGTGAAGAAACCGACACGCGAGTTTTATCAGGATTACTGTCTGAGGGTGATACTTTCCTAGATGTTGGCGCAAATCATGGGAGCTTTGCGATCGTGGCAAGTAAGATGGTTGGCGAAAAAGGTTTTGTCCTCGCGGTGGAGCCACAACCTCGTTTAGCCAAGGCTTTAGGAAAATCTCTAACTGCCAATGCGCTCTGCAAATTCCAGATTTATAATCTAGCCGTTGGTGATACTGACGGTGAAATAGAGCTATTAGTACCCATTGGCACTTCTGGCTCAGCAGGTATATTTCCAGAACATTCCGCAACCCATCAATACAAAACCTTCACAGTTCCACTCAAACGGTTTGATGAATTGGTCGATTGGCAAAATTTTACTGGCAAAGTTGTACTAAAACTGGATGTGGAAGGTAGTGAATGTGCTTTTCTCTCAGGGGCTAGGAAAATGATTACGGCTTTAAAACCAACTCTGATCATTGAAGTCCATCCCACCAGTCTTAGAGCCGCAGGAGCCACGGGAGATCAACTTAAGAAACTATTGCAGGAGCTTGGTTATAAATATTATGCAGAGATAGCCGATCGCGATCGCACTTTTGCGCTGGAAGACTTAAACACCAATATTCAGCGAAATGTGGTGATGATGATGGCATAGTTAAAAAAAAGAGCGCTTAGCGCTCTTTTTTTCTGTACAGAATTTCTTCTTGACTACTCAACTATTCCCAAAAGAGTTTGAGGCTTGGGGTGAAATAGATTTGGAGCAAGCAAACCTGACGAATAAAGATGCGGATTAGTCTGTGCTACTAAACTAAAGGCTCCACGCGCTTGTTCAGTTACCGCTACAGTTTTTACATCATAGGTCTGAGTTGCTAATTTCGGATAAAGCCCGATCGCCACAATTGGTACAAGTAAGCAAGCGGCAATAAATACTTCGCGAGGTTTAGCATCGCTGACATATTTATCGAATTGCAAAGCAGGATTAGGCTGACCGTAGAAAACTTGACGCAAAGTTGAGAGTAGATAAATTGGCGTGATAATTACGCCAACGGCGGCTAAACCAATCATCACAACCTTGAAATTAGAGGCATAGACATCACTGGTCGTAATGCCAAGGAAAATCTTCAACTCGCTCACAAATCCACTCATTCCAGGAAGAGCCAAAGAAGCCATAGCCGAAGCAGTCATCAAAGCGAAAGCCTTGGGCATGATTTTCGCGATACCGCCCATTTCGTCCATCATTAAGGTATGGGTGCGATCGTAGGTAACCCCTGCTAAAAAGAATAGAGCTGCCGCAATCAAGCCGTGAGATAGCATTTGTAAAACCGCTCCACTTACGCCCAAATCATTGAAAGAAGCTAATCCCACCAGAATAAAGCCCATGTGTGAAATCGAAGAATAGGCTAAGCGACGTTTGAGATTTTGTTGCGCGAAAGCTGCCATTGCACCATAAACGATGCCGACTACACCGAGAACTGCTAACAAAGGCGCGAAGTAAACATGGGCATTGGGCAACATTTCAATATTGAAACGGATTAAGGCATATCCCCCCATTTTCAATAAGACCCCAGCTAGTACCATCGATACTGGCGCAGAGGCTTCCCCGTGAGCATCTGGTAACCATGTATGTAAAGGGAAAATTGGCAATTTCACACCAAAGGCAATCAAGAAACCTGCATAGGCAAGTAGCTCAAAGGCGATCGGGTACTGCTTCATTCCCAGTTCTGCCATATTAAAGGTAGTGGTATCCCCGTAAAAAGCCATCGCTAACCCAGCGACAAGGATAAAAATCGAACCCAATGCTGTGTAGAGAATAAACTTGGTTGCTGCGTAAAGACGCTTTGGTCCACCCCAAATCGAAATCAGTAAGTAAACGGGAATCAGTTCTAATTCCCACATAAAAAAGAATAGTAATAAATCTTGAGCAGCAAATACGCCAATCTGAGCGCTATACAAGCAAAGCATCAAGAAATAGAAGAGGCGTGACTTGTGCTTGACATTCCAACTGGCAAAAATTGCTAAGGTGGTGATTAAGCCCGTCAATAAAATGAGCGGCATTGATAAGCCGTCAACCGCCAATGACCAGTTCAAGCCAAGCTGAGGAATCCAAGCGTATGTTTCTGCCATTTGAAACGATGCTTCATGCAAATTGTATTGGCTCCAAAATGCATAGATCATTAATGACAATTCAATAAAACCTACTGCCATCGAATACGATCGCACATTCTTGGCATTACCGTATTTGTCAGGAATAAAAGGAATTGCAAAAGCTGCTACAAGGGGTAACAAAAGAATTGTGGTAAGCCAAGGAAATTCTGCAACAGACATGATAAGGATAAATACTTACTCGTTGATTCAATTGTATTAAGAATTTGTAAACTTGTGTTAAGTCTTTTGATATAAAAGTTAACAAATTGTCAAATCATCAAGATAGGCTCAATTCTATATCCACACTTGTTTTCTGGGATTTAGATTGATATACATCTATAAATTGTCATCCAAATAATGAATATCATCGCTTTATTACTATCGTTAAACCTTAAAACTAGAAACAACAATTTGTCCCCCTTGCTAGTTTCTTGATCACAAGTGCGATCGCGAGACAATTTCTATTAAGATCAAATTTCTATAACAACACCAGTTGAGTTGTTGTAGCTACGCTATAACGACTCCATAAATTCACCTTATACGCTCTCACAACACAAATGAAGACTTGGCTCAAACCTGCTCAACGACTAGGAAAACTCCCCCCATATGTTTTTGCACGTCTAGATGAGTTGAAGTTACGAGCGAAAGAGCAAGGTCTCGATTTGATCGATCTGGGCATGGGCAATCCTGATGGACCTACTCCTGCTCCAGTAGTCGAAGCAGCGATCGCTGCTTTGAAAAACCCCAAAAATCATGGCTACCCTCCCTTTGAAGGCACGGCAAGTTTTCGTCGCGCGATTACGGATTGGTACAAGCGTCGTTACAATGTCCAGCTTGACTCTGAAGGTGAAGCTTTACCATTAATTGGCTCTAAGGAAGGTTTAGGACATTTAGCGATCGCCTATATCGATCCAGGTGATCTTGTGCTTGTGCCAAGTCCCGCCTATCCCGCCCATTTTCGAGGTCCCATGTTAGCTGGTGGCGAAATCTATGAAATGATCCTTAGTCCAGAAAAGGACTGGCTAATTGATTTAGATGCGATTCCCGAAGATGTGGCAAAACGCGCCAAGGTGATGTATTTTAATTACCCAGCCAATCCCACAGGGGCGATCGCTCCCCGTGAATTTTTTGAAGAAGTAGTTGCCTTTGCTAAGAAATACGAGATTTTATTAGTTCACGATCTCTGCTATGCCGAGCTTGCCTTTGATGGCTATACACCCACCAGTTTGCTGGAAATCGAAGGCGGCAAAGATGTGGGTGTAGAATTTCATACCCTTTCCAAAACCTATAATATGGCGGGCTGGCGTGTGGGCTTTGTAGTCGGCAATCGCCATGTAATCCAAGGTTTACGTACCCTCAAAACCAACCTCGATTACGGCATCTTCTCCGCAATTCAAGTAGCGGCTGAAACTGCGCTGCAACTGCCAGACAAATATCTCGAAGAAGTTTGCGATCGCTACAAAGAGCGGCGTGATTTCCTAATCTCAGGTTTAGGCGAACTGGGCTGGAATATTCCGAAAACCTATGCCACCATGTATCTCTGGATTCCTGTACCTGTGGGTATGACTTCCGCCGACTTTGCTCTTAAAGTACTGGAGAGTACGGGTGTAGTATTTACTCCTGGTAGTGCCTTTGGACAAGGCGGTGAAGGCTATGTCAGAATCAGTTTGATCGCGGACTGCGATCGCTTGGGCGAGGCGCTGAATCGTCTTAAGCAAGCAGGAATAAGGTTCAAGTAAAAAGGAAAAAGGAAAAAGTGTTTAATCTGTTGCCTCTTGCTTTTGAATTTACATCTCCGGGTCCGATCGCCTTTGAGATTGGACCACTTTCGATCCGTTGGTATGGACTGTTGATTGCCTCGGCAATTATTTTTGGGACTGTTTTGGCGCAAACTCTTGCCCAAAAACGTAATGTCGATCCAGAGCTAGTGGGCGATTTGGCGATTTGGCTCGTAGTTGGTGCGATTCCCTGCGCCCGTTTTTACTATGTCCTCTTTGAATGGCCTCGCTTTCAGACTCAGGAATGGTACAAAGTCTTTGCGATCTGGGAAGGCGGGATTGCGATTCATGGGGCAATTATCGGTGGGGCGATCGCCGCAACTATATTTTGTAAGCGTCAAAAAATTTCCACATGGATGATGGCTGATATCATCATGCCTGCGGTAATTTTGGGACAAGCGATCGGGCGTTGGGGCAACTTTTTTAATTCTGAAGCTTTTGGTAGTCCCACGGATTTACCTTGGAAATTATTGATTCCGATCAATCGTCGCCCCCCTGAATTCGTAAATGAGGCATACTTTCATCCCACATTCCTCTATGAATCCCTGTGGAATCTTGGTGTATTTGCGATTTTAATCTTTGCCTTCTTGCGATTTCCGAAACTGAGGACTGGCACGATCACGATGATCTATGCGATCGCCTATAGTCTCGGTCGATTTTGGATTGAGGGTTTACGCACCGATAGTTTGATGGTGGGTGGGCTTCGCACTGCCCAGATGATTAGTCTTGCCGCGATCGCCGCAGGTGTTTTTGGTTTAGTGTGGCTATACGGATTGCGTCGGCGTTTTCCTGATACCACACCCAAAGAAATTCCGTCCGAAAATCTATGACCAAATTGCCCCATACCGATCCTCGCGAAATGGTAGAAACTGCCTTTCTGGCAAGTACTACCGCCATGTTGTTTTTAATTAACTTTTACTTTCCTTTGGGCCCGCTACTACGAATGCTATTCCCTTTGCCCACAGCTTTAGCCTATTTACGGTGGAATAGTCGGGCTGCATGGATGGCGATGGTTGTAACCGCCCTACTTTTGGCAATTCTGATGGGGCCAACCCGCAGCATTCAGTATATTGTTCCCCATGGTTTAGTCGGAGTCACATTGGGCTATTTGTGGAAACGGGATTTTCCTTGGTCGGGTTCACTGAGCATTGCGACGATGATTGGCTCAATTGGTACGGCTTTTCAATTTGCTTTTTTATCAATTTTATTAGGTGAAAATGTTTGGAATTATTCAATTGTGCAGGTTACAGGACTACTCAATTGGCTACTACAACTTTTTGGATCATTAGAACAACCAGATTTTGCTGCCATCCAAACCTTTGCGATCGCCGCAATTATCTTTAGTAATTTCGCATATCAATTACTTGTGCATCTAGTTGCTTGGATTGTGCTTGATCGACTAGGTAATCCCATTCCTAGTCCCCCAAAATGGATAGAATCTTTATTAGCTTGAACTATAGCCTAAAACCCAATAGAGAGTTGCGGCGCTTTGCGCCGCAACTCTCTATTGGGTTTGATTGACTACATCCATAAAATAACCACTTAAACGAATTTTTATCCTATACATGAGCATAGCTAAGACAATCTTTGGAAAAACTTAATTAATTGACACAATCTCGAATAAGAAATTATACTCATTAGTTATCCGCCAGAATGAGTATAATTCTGAAATATTGGCGCAAATCATTTTCGTTACCATGACCAACCCTGCCGAATCAAATCAAACTGTCATTTCTAGCTCATCAATTGCTCTATCTGAAAGAGAATTGCAAGTGATTGAATTAGTAGCTGCGGGCTTAACTAACCAAGATATCGCAGTCAAACTAGCGATTAGCAAGCGTACTGTCGATAATCACATCAGCAACATTTTAACTAAAACTAAGACCGACAATCGGGTTTCACTAGTACGTTGGGCTTTGCAATGGGGGAAAGTATGCATTGATGAAGTTAACTGCTGCCTAATCGGGACACATACGGTTGGTAGAGTTTTAGATGCAAAAGATTTAGAGCAGGAATTAGAAAGTGCCTAGTGGTAACTTAGAGCTTAATCGCTACAGGATTGTTTACAGTCCCGATATTGCTTTAGCTATGTATCGAGAGTTAGCATCCCATCTCGAACAAATTGACGAAAATATTAATGCTGAATTATTTTGGCAAGAAAGTACTGAATTTAGTTACTTAGGTAGTCAAATTGGAGGATTGTGGCTTACATACCCGCAATCCATTCCTGAGCAATTCCAAGTTTTAATCAAAAAAATTTTGAACCACTATGGGGTTTGGGCTTCTGAACCCAATTTAGCCATTAACTTTTAAAAGCCAATGATTCATAGTGCGCTTCGCGCATTATGAATTATTGGCTATAGCCACCTGTATCAGGACAAATCACAACCCAAATAGTGTGAGGCGGCGCTTCGCGCCGCCTCACACTATTTGGGTTTTATGTCCTAACAAGAATGGCGACAGCTATATTGGCTTTTAAGTTATTTTTAAAACTATGAAAAAACGCATATTTACTGATTTCGACGGTCCAATCATGGACGTATCAGAGCGCTATTACCAAGTTTATTTATATTGTCTAGATAAGATTCGGAAATCAGATCAGATAGTCACAACCTTATCCAAGAGTGAATTTTGGGAATTAAAGCGATCGCAAGTACCTGAGAAAGAAATTGCTAAGCTCTCAGGCTTTGCCGACGAGAAACAATCCATTGCCTTTGCTCACCTGCGTCGGGCTACTGTCCATACAGATCCCTATTTTGAGCATGATCAGCTCATCGCAAGTGCCATACCCGCACTAGAAAAAGCTCAACAGTCAGGAGTCGATCTTGCGGTCATGACCATGCGTCGTCGTCGTGAGCTAGAACCTGTATTGGACAAATACAACTTAAGGCGCTTTTTTGCTAGCGATCGCATTTTTTGCCTTGATGACGACTATATAAAAACTGTCGATACTCAAGACAAGCCCAAATTAATGAAGCTTGCTCAAGCTAATCTGCCAGAAGTTCAGCAACAATGGATGGTTGGGGATACTGAAGCAGATATTATCGCAGCCCAAACCTATGATGTTCCTGTAATTGGTGTTTTAAGTGGTATCCGTAATCAAACCCAATTAGAAAAGTACAAACCAAATCAAATACTTCCTAACTTACTCTCATCGATAGACACGATTTTAGAGCCATAAATCATAAAAAGCAGCGCATTGCGCTGCTTTTTATGATTTATGGGTTTTCAGATTACATTCCCCCTAAAAACTCTTGCTTCGCAATTTTCACCATAACAGCTTGTTGACCAAGATAAAGCATGTGCAACTCAGTCAGGAGTTGCTTAGCTGCATCTAGATCGATGTTTTGGATCTGCTGGCAAAACATCATGTGGGTAAATTGCTTCTCGATAGGTAAGTCACTCATAAGTACCTCTTTTACGGATCAACCAATGACACTAAACTATGACAATAACTAAGGCATTGAAGTTGCTTAACAGTAGATATTAGTCACCGTGTCAACATAACGTAACAATACTTTAAAGTTATTAAAAAAACTGTATCACGATAAACATTTTTTCTAGATATACCCAAAGAAGCATTTTCGACAAAAAGTCATAAAAGTATTCCTTATGACAATCATAAGCAAATCCCCAAACAAAAAAGGCTCGCTTAGCGAGCCTTTTTTGTTTGGGGATAAGAAAAAAACTAAAGTAAGCCAGTATTTGTGCCTTGCTTGCCTGTAGCTAGTTCAACTTTTACAATCTTGCCACCCATTTTCATAATGCGTTGCTGTTCAGCGAACCAGTTGTCATAGGACACTAACTTCGTGAAATAGGTATTTTGCAACTCTCGTTGTGTACGAATGCGAGTTTGGCTAGGTACACAAGCAGTGATTTTAAAAGTCCGCATAGCGGCGATCTCCTTCAGAGCCAGTTATTTAAAGATTAATTAGAAGTTAATTTCAAAGAAATATTTCTAGACTGATATAAGCGTTGGCGGCGAGATAGGAAGCTCAAGCTAACCTACCTCCGCCGCCTTAGTAAATATTAATTAATTTAGAAATTGAATTAATAAATAGATAGCAACTAACGCTATATCGGTAATTAGCTCAAGCCAGAGCTGATGTAATCGAGGTATACACCCAATTCCTTGCCAGCGTCAGAACCAACGATGCTAGCTGCAACTTCTTTGATTGCTTGGATAGCTTGAATGGTAGAAACTACAGGTACTCCAAGGGAGTTGTAGGTTTCTTTCAAGCCATTGAGGACGCGCTCATCAAGGATCGAAGCATCACCAGCAAGCATTGCATAGGTTGCATAGCGTAGGTAGTAGTCGAGGTCGCGGATACATGCAGCATAACGACGGGTAGTGTACATGTTGCCGCCGGGACGGGTAACATCTGAGTACAACAAGGACTTAGCAACGGCTTCTTTAACGATGGTTGCAGAGTTAGCAGCGATCGCAGCAGAAGCACGAACGCGAAGTTCGCCAGTTGCAAAGTAGCTCTTTAGCTTTTCTAGAGAAGCGGCATCAAGGTACTTGCCTTGAACGTCAGAAGAATTGATGACGGAAGTAATTGCGTCTTGCATTTTTGTATATCTTTTAGGTTTGCAATTAGTTTTTTGAATTACGGATTCAGAATTCTGAATAGCTTAAATTCTGTTTTTAAATACAATCGATTTGAGAACAATCCGATAACAATCTAAGAGAGTTCGGAAATCGCCTTACTGCATTGCACCGATGACGTAGTCAAAGTAGTAACCAGCTTCGGCTGCATCTTCACCAGACAACAAGGAAGCTGCTGCATTCTTAAGACCACGGACACCTTCAACAACACCAGGAATAGGAGTGCCTAAAGAGTTGTACATTTCCTTAACGCCAACTAGACCGATTTCTTCGATAGGGGTGACATCACCAGATACAACTCCGTAGGTTACTAGGCGGAGGTAGTAGTCGAGGTCACGTAGGCAAGTTGCGGTCATTTGTTCACCGTATGCATTTCCACCAGGAGAAACAACATCAGGACGCTTTTGGAAAAGTTGATCGCCAGCTTGCTTAACGATGCGCTCGCGGGATTCGGTCAAAGTTTGGGCAATGCGAAGACGGCGCTCGCCAGAGCTTACAAAGCCCTTAATGCGATCTAGTTCACCAGGGCTGAGGTAACGTGCTTCAGCATCTGCATTCACGATGGACTTCGTGACTACGCTCATTTAATTTTTTCTCCAATCAAAAATGTGAATAAAAACGATTGATGTGATGCCGTACCATGCAGAAATTCCTTTGCTTTAGCTATGTCCTAGGGACAATTACTAAAAGGTTGGGGCTGATCTGACATGGAGGGTTTCTTTGTCAAAGCAATGATTACCAAAACATTTTGAAGCATTGCGTTGTCCACAAGCTTTTCTTCATCACACTTCTTAACATTTCATATGTTATCACTAGAGGTGAAAACCGAGATCAATTAGGCTAAAAGTATTGCTACTCCAAGGGTTATGACACCTCCAAGGATCATTAAGCCTGCGGGCATAAATTTTTTTGTTTTGATCAGACGCACGATGAAGACGATCACTAGCAAAACTGTGATCGCCATGCCAGTTATTTTTCCCCACTCTTGGTTTTGCGCGGCGGCGGTTCCTGCGACAAGTAATCCAAGCCCGCTAATACTGCCTGAGATGAGCGATGCTTTGCTTTGGCTTTTAGCAAAACCGATGAAGCCACCAACAATTGCGATAACTCCATAAATAAATAAGGCAATGGTGCTTGGCGAAAAGGTCATAGTTATGTTTAATAAGTTTTCAAACTAATGAATTACAGCAGCTATCGAGCAACCACCCAAGTAATGTTGTGAAAGTGATGCGAAGCATCACTTTCACAACATTACTTGGGTTGAGTTTGAACGCAAAGCGTTGTAAGAAATATTACAAACCATGCTAGCGAAATGCATTTCTGGACGATCGCTAACTCAAAACTTTAGTTACATACCGTTACAATCAAAAAAGAAAAAAGAGGGGATGCGCTTAGCGCATCCCCTCTTTTTTAAAAGCTTGCTTAAAGCGCAAATAAATTAGTCATAGAAGCAGCTATCCGATTGAGATATGGGGCTGGGTCAAGAGCTACCCAACCATCTCCCGATGAGACCATGATCTCAAAGTGCAGATGGGGCCCAGTAGAACGTCCTGTTGAACCGACAATGCCCAGTTGCTGACCTTGAACAACACTTTGACCTTGATATACATAAATGGCTTCTAGGTGGGCATACCTTGTGCCTGTAGAGCCATGATCGAGTTCAATAAGATTGCCATAACCATCGCCCCAGCCTGCATATTCGACACGACCTGATTTGGCGGCGAGTACGGGAGTGCCAAAAGGTGCGCCAAGGTCAATGCCACTATGAAAAGACCAAATACCTGTTACAGGATTAATACGCCAGCCATAGTTGGAGGTAACAGGCACAGCGTAAGGTAGGGGATAGCCTCCTGTTTGCATAATGACTGTAGGATTGTCTGAGCCTCTAGAAGCGATCGCAGGATTGAAAGGAACAGGATCGGGCTTCCAGATTGCCCCAGGGACGAATACAACTTTGGGCTTACGTTGACAGCCATTACGCTCGAACAGGACATCAGCACGAATCTTAAATTTCTTGGCAACAGTGGTGTAGTTCTCCTCATTTTGGAAACGATAGGTCAAGCCATCTAGAGGCGGAATTGATAGGGTTTGACCAACCTTGACTTCACCGTTACGAACTTCGGGGTTCAGCCCCATCAGGGTTGCAGTTTTAAGTTCGTATTGCTTGGCGATCGCTTCAAGAGTCTCCCCTTGCTTAACCTTGTGCTGAGACAGATCATCAAGGGTTGGCTTGCCACAAAGTTCTTCCGCCTCTTTCGCATTGGATTGATCAATGGGGGTAGATGGGGGTGAGGTGGTTGCATGTACGACTGAGGGAAATAAACTAGCGATCGCACTGGCGATTAAAACTGGGAGCAGGGATATTTTCCAAGACGGCTTCATGGAGTGTTACTTGAGATATATGTGAGAGATATGTGGGACAGTAAGAGGCTAAATTTGTGATTTGATAAAAAAGTAACAAAAGATGAAGAATTGCGACAAGAATCTTCACAAAAGAAATGCTTAAATATTTTCGCAGCGATCGCCCCTTTATAGACACCACCAATATGGTGAAATTACAGCAATTACCGATCAAACAACACACTTTTTAAGATCATGACAAATTCACTAGCCTCTGTTAGTAAAGAGCAACTACAAACCTTCCTAGATATTGCTACTGAAGCGGCTTGTGCAGGTGGTGCAGTCCTGAAATTCTATCAGGGAAATCTTAAGGATAGGGAAGTCGAAGAAAAGCGTCCAGGGGATTTGGTGACGATCGCCGATAAAGAATCAGAAGCAATGGTTCTCTCTATTTTGCAAAGACATTTTCCTGATCACGGAATTTTGGCAGAAGAATCGGGTGTATTGGGAAATACCGAAAGTCAATATTTATGGGCGATCGACCCTCTGGATGGCACAACTAACTATGCTCATCAATATCCATTTTCATCCGTGTCGATCGCTTTATTGATTGATGGAATTCCTGCCGTAGGTGCGATTTATGATCCTTTTCGCGATGAGATATTTCGAGCGGCGACAGGCTTAGGTGCAACTCGTAATCGTTTACCAATTCATGTCTCTAAAACCACAGAATTGAGTCGTAGTTTGCTCGTAACTGGCTTTGCCTATGATCGCACTCTCGTTGAGGACAATAACTATGCGGAGTTCTGCCATTTCACACACATCACCCAAGGTGTGAGACGTGGAGGCTCGGCGGCGATGGACTTAGCTTATGTAGCCTGTGGTCGCTTAGATGGCTATTGGGAGCGCGGTTTATCGCTATGGGACTTGGCTGCGGGTGTGGTGATTGTGCGTGAGGCTGGTGGAGTTGTGACTGCTTACGATGGCAGCGAACATATCCCCAAGTCTGGAAGGTTGCTTGCTACTAATGGTCATTTGCATGAACAAATGGTTGCAGAGTTAGCATTAATCAAGCCTTTGCCATTTAAGTTTCCCTTTGGACGTTAACTTTAGAGCGCAAAGCGCTCTAAAAAACCGAATAAAAAAGCTGGTGCTTTGCACCAGCTTTTTTATTCTGGGGTTGGGAAACGTTCCATCAAATAACAGAGGCAATCTTGACGCACAATGTCAGTATTGAGAGTCAGCATTGACGGCATAACAGGCGCTTTTAAAAGAATTTCGCCATTTTCGATTTGGAAATAGCGATCGCCTTTTTCTTCACCCTCTTCACTCACAGCAGACAAATAGGCTTTCTCCGTTTTCGCTGCACCAAAGTTTGCCCCAATTGGTAATTCACAAAAATTCAAACAATCCATCTCGGCTGGAAAAGTGATGTCATCGTCAGGTTTGCCAGTGAAGCTGAAATTAATCTGTTCGGGGACTTTGACGATCGCTACCGTGTGAAACAAATCAATATCAGCGATCGCCGAATCAGGCAAATTATCGAAACTATCAAGATTCAGACAAGTTTCTACATATTCCAGTGCATGAGCCGTGCCATCGGGGATGTCAGGCTGTCCACATTCCAAAACGATCGCAGGGCAAAATTTACTAAAGGCATAGGATTGCACTGTTTTGGGGCTGGTGTAGTACACCACCGTTTTATCGAATAGCCGCGCTAAGTGTCGAGAATGCTTATCTAACTGCGTAATACAGCCATAGTGAGGATTTTTGCCCGTATTGTTGTGAATATCGATGCTGGCGAATACTCCCCGTGATCGCATTTCGGCAATGACCTTTTGCGCCATGATTTGCTCTGGTAATGGCTCAGATGCATCCCCAATTTGCCAAATGCGATTGTAGTCAGGTTGATGGGCTAAATGCCTTTGGCGATATCTCGCACCTTCAATATTGCCAATAAACAAAGAAAGCGATCGGGGCAGCTTTTTGTGTTGATATTTGCGAAGTAACTCGCGCATCGCTAACCAACTAGTTGTTTCATTGCCATGTAACAAAATCGAAACAAATAATGCTGGTTGGCGATCGCCTTCTAGGTGGATTAGTGTGGGGCGATCGAGTAATTGCCAAAGTTGCGTAGATTCAAGCTCTAGTAAGCCATTGGGTAGGTAATCGAAAATATCAAGCATAAAAATATTCATATAGAGACGGCGCGTAGCGTCGTCTCTATTAAACCAAAAGGCACGCTATGCGTGCCTTTTGGTTTTTAAAAACAATTTAGGCGCACCAATTGGTACGCCTAAATCTAAATGCAGGATAAAGAATAATTGCACTTAATGAAAAATAAACAAGAATCTTATCTAACTAAAAATAATTATAAAAACTATAAAATTAGTAGGTAAGACCCATGCTGCGGCTGGTTTCAGCACCAAGATAGACACGGACGCTTAGGAAGTCAGTGGGGCAAGCTGTTTCGCAACGTTTGCAACCAATGCAGTCCTCGGTACGGGGAGAAGAAGCGATTTGAGCCGCTTTGCATCCATCCCAAGGAACCATTTCCAAAACATCACAAGGACAGGCACGCACGCATTGTGTGCAGCCGATACAGGTGTCATAAATTTTGACTGCATGCGACATATTGCTATTGCTCCAATCAATATATGTACCTATCTCAAAATAAAAAATAGGCACGGGATGTTTAAACCCAAGTTTATCGTAGAGGTTTACATTCGATGCTTAGATTGTGAGATAACTTAAAACAAATTAATATTTGAGCCTAGGATCAAGTTTTTGTCACAATTTTTGCCACAATTTTATATATAGCTGTCGCCATTCTTGTTAGGACATAAAACCCAGATAGTGTGAGGCGGCGCGAAGCGCCGCCTCACACTATCTGGGTTTTGATTTGTCCTGATACAGGTTGCTATAGCTATAACTGGAAACAAAATATAAAAAGTTGGGGCGGCGCATCGCGCTGCCCCAACTTTTTATATTTTGATCGCGATCGCTCAAAAAACTATGCAAGACTTTGATTATTAAATAATCAATATCAATAAGCTTCATCCTATGAAACGCATTACTCTGCTTGGCTCCACTGGCTCAATTGGCACACAAACCTTGGATATCGTCGCGGAGTATCCTGACAAATTTCAGGTTGTGGGAATGACAGCAGGGGGAAATATTGATCTTTTAGCAAAACAAATTCGCCAATTTCAACCTGAAATTGTGGCGATCGCTAGCGAAAAAAAGCTCCCTGAACTTAAAGAGGCGATCGCTGATCTAGCCGTCAAGCCAATTATGTTAGCTGGAGCCGAGGGTGTGGAAACTGTTGCTGCCTATGGAGACTCGGAGGCAGTAGTAACAGGAATCGTTGGCTGTGCAGGACTACTGCCCACCATCGCCGCGATTAAAGCAGGTAAAAATATTGCGCTGGCGAATAAAGAGACTTTAATTGCAGGTGGTGAAGTGGTCGTGCCATTGGTGAAAAAACATGGCGTGAAGTTATTGCCTGCGGATTCGGAACATTCAGCAATTTTTCAATGCTTACAAGGCGTACCTGAAGGCGGACTGCGGCGGATTATTCTTACAGCTTCTGGTGGTGCATTTCGCGATCGCCCTACGGAAGAGCTAGAACTGGTAACAGTAGCTGATGCGCTCAAGCATCCTAACTGGGCAATGGGTAAGAAGATCACCATCGACTCAGCCACCCTAATGAATAAGGGATTGGAAGTGATCGAAGCCCATTATCTCTTTGGTGTGGATTATGACCAGATCGAGATTGTGATTCATCCTCAAAGTATTATTCATTCTCTAATTGAATTGGAAGATACTTCTGTACTCGCACAACTGGGGATTCCTGATATGCGTTTGCCCCTGCTCTATTCTCTCTCCTATCCCGATCGCATTCCTACCCAATGGGAACGCCTCGATCTCGTCAAATGTGGCACTCTGACCTTCCGCGAACCCGATCACCAGAAATATCCCTGTATGGAGCTAGCCTACGCCGCAGGTCGTGCAGGTGGAACTATGCCTGCGGTGTTGAACGCAGCTAATGAGCAAGTAGTGGAACTATTCCTCCAAGAGCGAATTCGGTATGTCCAGATTGCAGATTTGATTAAATATGTATGCGATCGGCATAAATGTGTTTCTAAGCCAGAGCTTGAGGATATTCTCGAAGCCGATAAATGGGCGAGAAATGCGGTGATTGAGCAAGTAATGCTAAAAGTCTAGATAACTTCAGGTTCAATATATTGCTGACACAGGTAAGATATTAGCAATAAGTACTGATTTGGGGCGCATATCCTGTCTATGACTGACAAAGAACAAATGAGCCTATTTGATCTGACACCATCGGAGGTTCCTTTGGTAGAGCTTCCCCACGCCGAGGGAACTGCTGATGCTCCACCTGCGAAAAAAACTGCGCGTTCTGCTAAAAATGCTACCCCCATACCTGCCGCCACAGTACCAGTAAGTGAGCAGTTTGCCAGTCTCGATGCATTGCGCGAAGTTGCTTGCAGTTGCCAAAAATGTCCACTTGCCCCAACTCGGACTAATGTGGTGGTTGAAAGAGGCGATCGCAACGCCAAAATTTTGATTATCGGTGAAGCTCCTGGGGAGCAGGAAGATCTATCAGGATTGCCCTTTGTCGGTAAATCAGGACAGCTTTTAGACAAAATCTTAGAATCCGTAGGATTTGACACGAGCAAAGATGTTTACATTTGCAATACAGTCAAATGCCGTCCGCCCAATAATCGTGTTCCTACTGAAGTAGAAACAACAACCTGTAAGCCTTACTTGCTGGAGCAAATTCGTCTCGTTGATCCTAAAATTATTTTGTTGACGGGAGCCACATCACTCAAATCAATATTGGGTGAAAAATTAGGCATTACTAAGGTGCGTGGCAAATGGTACGAGTGGGAAGGTCGGTTAGTGATGCCGATATTCCACCCCTCCTATTTATTGCGAAATCAGAGCCGCGAACAGGGCAGTCCGAAGTGGTTAACATGGCAAGATGTTAAAGCGATCAAAGCTAAGTATCTAGAAATTATCGGTACTGATAACGTAATTGGTGAAGATGAGGAGTTTTAGTGAGTAATTCAAGAAAAGATTTAGAGGAAATGGTGGATGTGGCGCAGTGGGAATGGTTGTCCCCCCATGCAGCTAGAGCTAGAGTAATTTTAGTTGGGGCAAAGCTAGATCTCGTCGATGTGGGGATTGCGCTCACTGAGGACAATACAAAGTTAGTGCAGTCATGGATCGAAGATGGTTGGCTGCGTCATCCAACTGCTGAGGAGCTTAGCGCTTGGAATGCTGATAAAGAAAGAGAGTTTACTAGTCTTGTTGTGCCACCCTTTGTTCTTGCAAGGATTGACTAAGAGCGTTTTTGAGAAGTTTTCCCCCCCTTAATGGAGGATCTGAGTTTCCCCCCTTTGCAAGGCTACCGTGTATACACAAGTCATCAGCTATAGCGTGAGTTACTAATGATCCCCCTCAATCCCCCTTAAAAAGGGGGAAGAAGAAAATAATTCTCCCCCCTTTTTAAGGGGGGCTGGGGGGGATCTAAACCCTCAAACGTAGACAGAGAGACTTGTGTGTACACGTTAGCCTTGCAAAGGGGGGATTAAGGGGGTAAAAGTAGAAATTTATGCTAAATAAGAGACTTCTCAAACGCGCTCTAATGGGCAAAATACAGCAATTCTCATTATGAAACCTATTTTGGTGTTTCCAGCGCCGAAGGCACTGGAAACACCAAAATAGGTTTTTTGAAAGCCCGCCAACGGCGGGCTTTCAAAAAACCTATTTTTATAATGAGTATTTTGCTTACAAAAAAAGAGAGATCAGCTTTTAACTGATCTCTCTTTTTTATTAACAGTAACCAAAAGAAAAAGCCTAGGTTACTTTCCCTGTTTCGTTCCTAGGCTTTTTCTTTTGTTCGCTCCTCACACCTCTATACTATACATGCCTCTTTCTAAAATGTCTACTAGTTTGTCGAGCAATATTGAGATTTTTCGTAAGCCTTTTGGCTGATGTTTGCACTTTTATTGGCTATTTATCGCGATCGCTACCCATTTAGGTGAGGCGCAAAGCCTTAATTTGTATAGCGATCGCCTCTCAAATAATCACATCACAAGGTGATCGCTAGCTGCTAAAAGTAAAAATGCGATCGCTTTAAATAATAATGCTAAGCAAATGCTTGGTTTATGAGGTTTTAGCTAAATGACTATTTGAAGTCAAGTGCAGTAAAGGAGATCGCTAATCTTGTAGCCTTTCTAAAAAGTCTTGATATTTTTTCTGCTGCTTTGATCTCAGCTAGGGATGAGGTTTTGTGTATTTCCAATGGGTTTATCCGCTTTACGAGGGCGACGGCGTTGGCGATAGTAGGCTTTGATTTCTTCGGGTGCTGTGATTTTGAGTCGTTGGGCTAATAGATTTCTAACTGGGGTTACAAAAGGCGATCGCGGGTTCCATGTATAGAGGAGAGTTTTGCCGACTGATCGACTAACTAATAATCCTGAATCTTCAAATTTTTGGAGTTGTTTCTGTACTGAACTCAAGGATATCTCAAAGGTATCGGCGATCGCTTTGCCGTAGCCTTCTTCATAATTTTCCAGATATAGCAAAACCTGTTCGGGTGTTTTACCACCAAAAAGTTCTTTTAGCATAGGTTTTAAGCCTGAGATTATTTACCTATTATAGAGGTTATATAGTTGTTATTATAGGTAGATCGCCTCTCAAATAATCACATCACAAGCCGATCGCCTATTCATCCCATAAACAGCGATCGCTTCTCAAATAAGCACATCACAAGGCGATCACTATTTGCTAAATGTAAAACCGCGATGATCGCTTTAAATGATGTTAAACAAATGCTTGGTTTATGAGATTTTAGCTAAATCGCTATTTGAATAAGCGCAGTAAAGGCGATATACTAAGTTGCAAGATAAACTATCTATCATTAAAGTGAAAGTTTAAACCAAAATATTCAACTTATTTATGAACACTTCAAAACTTGAGGCTCTAATTGAACAACTACTGGCTAAGCAAGATGAATTTCTAGAAAAGCAAGACGAATTGATTGCAAGCATTGGGAATCTTGAGGCATCGGTATCAAGTATCCATACTGAGTTAAATTGGTGGGGGGAAGAAAACTCGTTTTCTAAAAGAGTATTAGAGCAACTAGACAAACTTGACACTGTTCATACTGAATTAAATTGGTGGGGGGAAGAAAATTCTTTTGCCAAAGAAGTGTTAAAGCGCCTTGACAGTATTGAATCTATTTAGGACTTACGCAAGATGGGTGCGACCTTCATTTGACACCTTCGCAAATCATCAAAACCCTTTCGCAGTAAAGATTTCATCAAATCGGCTCACAAGTTAGTCCCTGAGTTAGGGAAAGTCAGAATCCATGCGTAGTAAGGGTTTATCAAGTGGAAGTCGCACCCTTCTTAAACATAAGCAACCTTAACCAATTAGATAAGGTTGCTTTTCTTGTGAGATAGATCACTCGCTAAATCTTACTTATCAACATACGTTGCAAACAAAGCAAACCCTGCTGCACATTTTTGAGGGGTTGCATATGATTGAACAGCCTGATATACACCGTTTAGAAGTTCAAGGTTAGTTGCTTTAGCACCTTTTTTTGTCAATATCTCCTTAGTTGCGGCAGACATATCTGCTAATGCCATGCGAGACTCTTGGCACTTAGACTCTAGTTGATCTAATGCTTGTGTATATGGTGCTAATTCACTTGCTGATACATCCTTAGACTGTTTATCTATACCAGCTAAAAGATATTCTGGACTACGAGTTGATGGGCTGTTGGTTGAAGGATTGACTGAATAAGTTGGTTTACTTACTTCTTCTTTTAACTGCTTCTGTTCCTCTATTAATTCCTTCTTTCTACTTGCCTCTCTACTTGCTTCTATTCCTTTCCCCAAAAGCACGCTTGAAGTTATAAAAACGATTGTTCCTGCTACAGATATCCCTAATAGTTTTAGCCACTTTTGCGTTGACCACTCTTGCATTATCGCCGCAACACTTTCAGGCTCTTTTTGTAAGGGCTTAGGCGGTAATAATTGATCTCTGGTTTCAGGATTTGCAATAGGATGAGCGCACTGTGGACATTTGAGAGCTTTGTCGGAAACCTGTCTACCACATTCGGGACATGAAACAATCGCCATAGATTTAATATGATAATTTTTTATAAATATTATCATATTAAAGATTGTAAAAAAAAATTTACCAGAATATTGGATGAGATTTCCTCTTTGCTCATATGCGATCGCCCTTTACTTTCACAGAGATTAAACGGGCGATCGCCTTATAAATTATTACAAATCCAAAACCCGTCTTACTCCACCAATAATTGGCAAATATTGATCAAAACTTAGGCTACCCAAATATCCAATTACTCTCTGGATATCCACCGCCCTTATTTGATCGCACAAGGCAACTGATTTCTGAGGTAATCCCGCAGTTCCAGCTTGAATAATTGGATACAGTGCAGAATTTCTATCTACCCAGCCGCCGAACTGAGTAGTTAATGGGACTACCACCACCACAGGATAACGTACATTTTCCAACGGTACACCAACAATTACAGCAGGTCTTCTTCCTTCCTGTTCATGTCCTTTAAGATTTTGAGACGGCAGATTAACAAAAACAACATCACCACATTTGAGAAGCTGACCATTCAAAATCTCTATCCCGCCTTTATCCCTAGACCAACACCAGAAACATATTTCACAGGCTTCATACTTGGTATCCCACCTTCTCCCCAGTTATACTCAGGCAAGTCATCGACCAAATCTGCTTCTAACCAAGATTTAGACTCTATATCATTATCAGCAAAATTTTCTGTCTTTGATAATTCAGTCGCCAGAAATTGGATAACCCTAAGCTTATCGGAAGAGTTTAGTTTTTGCAGATTCGGCAATAACTCGGTGAAAGTCATAATTGTAAACTTAGAATAACTGCTTACTTTATTTTACTTGCTGGCGATCGCCCCTTACTTGCTTAGAGATTAGAGAGGCGATCGCCTCAAAGCAAAATATCAAAATCTATAGATACTCTGCCCAGATATCAACCACCTCTTGAGAGCCATACCATTTACCCGATCGCGGCGAATGATAAACACCATCGATCGCCATATTCTTCGCTCCATCCAAATAAGCCGCCTCAATCGGAATTATGCCATCGCCCCAGACATCGCCTTGCCCAATCGTGAGTTCGTAGCTACTATAGGCAAGCCATTGTTTTGGTGTATATTTTTTGCCCTGCACCGCATTTCCCGCCACACAGATATATTCAATATCATCATAAAAAGCATCAGGATAATTGTCATTGACAAAACCTAAATTTGGCAGTGACCAAGGTTCGAGGCTTCGTTGAGGAGTTCCCAGACAAACCAGTTTGGCAACCTTAGAACGCGCATTCCAAACCTTGTCGTAATAGGGGCGATCGCCTAGATAAATGCGTGAGAGCCAGCCCCCTGCGGAATGGGCAATGATATTTACTTTCGATGCACCTGATTTTTCTAATTCTTGATTTACGGTTTGGTCAAGCTTTTCTAAAATTGGCGCGATCGAGCGTCCGCCCACCGTTGGAATCCAGTCCGTCCATTTCAAAGGGACGACTGTTGCCGATAAGTTTTTACTTTGTAATTTTTTGGCGATCGGGATGTAATCGGTAGCTCCCGCAAGATATCCCGCCAGAATTATATTTGGAGTATTCATATATTTACTAAGTATATAAGCTTAATTAAACGTGAGTTCGATATAGCCATTTGCGGCGTGCGAAGCACGCCGCAAATGGCGAAAAATGGTAAGAATCGCTTAGCGATTCTTACCATTTTTCGCTTTCGTCGAACTGACGTTAATTAATTACTAATCCAAAACCCATAAAGTTGCGCCCCGTAGGGGCGCAACTTTATGGGTTTTGATAATTTATTTTGCACAATTACTGATCAAAGTAGAAAGGACGCAAAGCGACCTCTTTACTTTAAAGCGCAAAGTACTAAATTTCGTCAGGACGTTGACTAAGACAACTGCCTCCGCGTGCTGCATTCCGAAAAGTTTGCACTGCTTCCACTGTATTAATGTGCCCACAATAGGGGCAGTAAACCTGCTCACCAATTTGTGGCTCAATGTCCGCACGGCTCCACCATTTACGACAGCGATCGCAATGAAAATGGTAGAGGAATTCTAAGGAAACTTTCATAGACTTTGCCGAAAAGCCTGTCTAAAAGTTTTCAGGGCTTCAAGTGGTGATGTAAATAAAATACAACGTTGCAATGTTGCCATGTCGAGGTTTGGTAAAAATTTGCTAGTAGTTGATTTGCAATATTGGCGATCTCTTTGAGTATCTAGGTGATAAATATCAAGCACTCCATCCTCCCATAACCAAACTTCAGGGACTCCAAGCAAATAATATTTCTTCAATTTCTCAGTATTGCCGCTAGTCAAAATTACTTCAATGGCGAGATCGGGAATTTTTTTGGGACTACCAAAGCTATAGGACTCATCGGGCTGCAAAGATACCTGTTCAGCTTTTTCTTGATTTGCTTGCCCCATTGGGAAAAACTCAATTTCCTTTTCCAAAAAATACAATTCCAACAATGCGCCAATAATCGTTTTAATTAGCTCATGATCGACTGACGTAGACACAATCTCTAAAATTCCCTCGTAATAGGCTAGCCGAATTCCTCTAGCATCAGCAAAACCGCGTTGAATCAGCTTGAACTGTTCCCATGTGATTAAGGGCTGCTCAATTCTAATTTCAGGTTGGGTTTTAGGTTTGGTTTGTAGCATTTTGATATCTCAGCTAGTTAATTAAAAAAGATACTTTGTATCTTTTTTAATTAATGGATTCGCGATAAGCGGCGTATACGCCCTTGACGTTGTACCAATTCAAGAAAATTCTAGCTATTTCTAGGGCTAATTGGGGTTTACCTTGATCAATTAGCCATTTTAAAAGCGGACGAAGCGATCGCTCATTTAGCAATCCACCCAAAGACAATGTTCCCCACAAAAGTACATGCAGCCACGTCATCTGGATCATCAATTTGACTTCCCATGTCGGATGCTTTTGATAAAAGACAACACCCATGCGTCCACGTTGAGCTTCGACATCAACAAGGCGTGGTAATTGCTCAATCGTAAAGGCGGGATGCCAATGATAACCAACGGCTTCAGGACATTTAATTAGTTTTAAGCCCAATTTTTTGAGGCGCACACCTAGCTCTAAATCTTCCCAACCATACTGACGGAAGCTAGTGTCAAACTTCCCTGCCTCAATTAACCAATGCTTAGCGATCGCCACATTCCCCGTCGCAAAAAAAGCTTGAGAAATATCAGTGATTTTCAGTGGCTCCGAAGAAGGATTTTCAAAATTGCTGGTATTAATCACCAGCCCATAGGTAAAGGCGCGATCGCCAATTTTAGAAGCTTTTGCCAGAGCCTTAGCATGGGCTGACAAAAATACTGGCGTAACGACAAGATCGCTATCAATAAATACGATGGTGTCACCCTGTGCTAGATCTATGCCCGTATTTCTGGCGATCGCCGCCCCTTCATGGTTTTGCAGAAATAAACGAACGTGAGGAAATTCATCAGCATGACTTTGCAAAAATTCCACCGTGCCATCGGTGGAGCCATCATCAACCACTACAATCTCATAGGGTTGGGTAAAATTTTGTGCTTCCATCGCTTGCAAACATTTTTGCAAGATTGGTAAGCGGTTATAAGTTGGGATAACAATTGACCACATAGTGACCATTATAAAAGTAGAGGACGCTTAGCGTCCTCTACTTTTTAATTACAAGCAGCAATTTTTAGTAGGAAAACAATAAAAATAAAAGGGTGCTTTAGCACCCTTTTATTTTAGTGACGGGATTGTTGCCAAGATTGCCAGAGGGTAAGTCCGCCGACATAGCCATAGCTCAACGCATATAAGACCATGAAGGGCAAAGTTACATATAGTCCTTTACTAAGAGCTAACATGGCAGCGATCGCACTGTAAATACATAGGCATATTTCAATAGCGGCGGTGGCATCAAGGGGAATCTTATAAGCCTTATTTTCCCAGCGATCGCTCTTATGTTTGATATCAAACTTGGGTGTACGGCGAAAATTTGCCCCTGTATTTGATAAGCCCGCAAATACCGCACGGCTATTGCTCCAAGAAATACCCGTACCGAGAACCGCTAATAGGAAAATCCGACCAAGGCGGCGCTGCCAAGACTTAGGATACAACTCACGCTGGGCATGGAAATACAAAAATGGGGGACCAAAGGTGGCAGGTAGCATAAAGACTGACCAAATGCTCTCAAAGGAAATCCGCATGGCGATCGCCTGATCAGGCATAAGCAACATCAAGGGAATTGAGAGCAAAACCAAGAGAAGCATTAAAGGATGTGCCGAATATCCCGTCAAATGCATGGTGGCTTGGAATTTTACAGCCAGACTCAGATCGGCTTTCCAGATTTGAGCAATTAACTTCTTTGCACATTGAATGCTGCCCTTAGCCCAGCGAAATTGCTGCAATTTGAAGGCTAGCATAGCAACAGGTAACTCCGCAGGCGCGACAATATTATTGTCATAAACCACTTGCCAGCCCTTAAGTTGAGCGCGATAACTTAAGTCCATATCTTCGGCTAAAGTATCAGCGTGCCAACCACCAGCATCAATAATCGCCTGCCGATTCCAAATACCCGCAGTCCCATTGAAGTTTAGAAAATAGCCATTTTGCGATCGAGCCTGCTGCTCGATCGCAAAATGTCCGTCAATCCCAGTCGATTGCAACTTGGTAAGTAACGAATATTCAGAATTGATATGGCCCCAACGGGTTTGGACAACGGCAACCTTAGCATCAGGATTCTCTACATAATGGCGAATAGTATCCTTGAGCCAGTTCGCTGAGGGAATGAAATCAGCATCAAAAATAGCAATGTAATTGCCCTGAACGAGGGGCATTGCATCTTGCAAAGCGCCTGCTTTGAAGCCAGCCCGATTAATGCGATGGACATATTCAATCCAAAAGCCCTGATTTTGGTATTCTTGGACAGTTTCGCTGAGAATCGCCTGCGTGTCGTCAATGGAGTCGTCAAGTACTTGAATCTGCATTCGATCGCGTGGGTAGTCCATCTGACAAACTGCATCTACCAATCGGCGAGAAACATAGCGCTCATTAAAAATTGGTAATTGGATGGTGACAATTGGTAAATCTTCTAAGGCGATCGCTTGATGCTCAGGCGGCTCAACTGCCAAAACATAACTAGGAAAGCTATTGGTTAGAGGTTTGTCGAGGCGAAAGTTATCAAAATTATTGACAGCGATCGCACCTGAACTGGGTGATGATGTTGCGGCTTGAGCAACTTGGTATTCTCGCGCAGGATTAAGCTGCGGAAAAACAAGTTTTTTCCGTAGAGAAAGCTTAGGCCTATGGACAGCAGTGAGCCAATAAGCATTTAGCCCATAAAGTAATAGCCACATTGCTGCCACAGCATTTAGGGCGGCTAGGATCGATATTAGTATCAGAATGACTCTTGACTCCTTCTTACCACACGAAGCACTAATCTTAAAAATTGATCAAACGAGCGGAATTAGCACACTAAGAAATATTACGACGCTTGTCCTGTATTTGTAGAAAAATTTACGATTTGACGCTAAGTATTTATACACCTATGCGTAAATCTTAATAAAAAAACAAAATAGGGGCAGCAATTCTCATTATAAAAATCGGTTTTTTGGAAGCCCGCCGTCGGCGGGCTTCCAAAAAACCGATTTTGTTGTTTCCAGCGCCAAAGGCGCTGGAAACAACAAAATCGGTTTCATAATGAGAATTGCTGAAATAGGGGCGCGAAGCGCCCCTATTTTGTTCATAGCTGGGACATTTGTTGTAATGCGATCGCCGCCGCCTCCTGTTGAGCCGCTTTAATGCTTTTGCCCTGTCCTTTACCCCAGCAGCGATCGTTAAACCATACTTCTACAGAAAAGAGATTGTTGGGATTGTTAGCGGCTGTGTCAACATTGCGATATTCAGGCAAACGTTTCCAGCGCCCTTGAGTTAATTCTTGCAGCGCCACCTTGTAATTACCCAGTGCAGGAATTGCCAACAAAGCCTCAGCAAAACGTTGCATATGCGGATCGAGCCATTTACGGATGAAGGCTAAATCTTGAGTATTAATGTATAGGGCTGCCATTAAAGCTTCGAGGGCATCGGCTAGCAGCGATCGCAGAGCTTGCGAATCATTACGAGCCGCATTAGAAACCACAACATATTTTTGGAGATCGTAAATCCCTGCGATTTCGGCGAGGGTTTTGTCACTGACAAGATGCGATCGCAGAGCCGCTAAGTCACCCACCTTGCGATCGCCATATCTTTCTTGCAAGAACAAACTCACTGACAACCGCAGCACACTATCGCCTACAAACTCCAACTGATCATTGTTGTAGGTATTGGAAAAACTGGGATGTACCAAAGATTGATCAATCAATAGCCAATCAAAACCTTGAGGATTAATCGCTGGATTAATTTTCTCTAGTTTTGCTTGTTCTAGTCCCATCTGTTCTAATAAACGGACTAATTCTCTTTGACGACGTGGATCAATGGTAGATGACATGAGACTTGGCAGATACTTTGCAGATACAATTACAGCAACTTTGTAAATATGATCGTAGTCCATCGTAACCATGACTAAAAGGTTTTTCTCTACACTCTGCCTAGCCTTGCTAGCAACAGTGACAACGATTTGGATTGTGGCTTGTCAGCCCAGTACTTCAGTTACAGACTCTAAACCCACTGCGGATACCACAGCACCCGTAACAAGTTCAGGATCTGGCGGCGTTAAAGATACTCTCCGTTTAGGTGCAGTTCTCCCTGCCACAGGTGACCTGTCATCAATTGGCGCACCGATGATCAAATCCATTGATTTTCTGGTCGAAACCGTTAATCAATGTGGCGGTGTGTTAGGCAAACCGATCGCTTTCTTTAAGGAAGACGATCGCACCGATCCACCCGCAGGTGCTGAAGCCATGACAAAACTGGTGAAAGTTGATAACGTCGGTGCGGTGGTTGGCGCATTTGCTAGTAGTGTTTCTACGGCGGCTCTAGCGATCGCGGTTCCCAACAAAGTCGTGATGATTTCCCCCGGTAGCACTAGTCCTGTCTTTACCGAACGTGCCAAAAAAGGCGAATTTAATGGCTATTGGTATCGCACCGCTCCCCCTGATACCTATCAAGCTTTAGCCCTAGCAAATCTTGCCTATAAAAAAGGTGCAAGAAAAGTTGCCACCCTCGTTATTAACAACGACTATGGCGTAGGTTTTGAAAAAGCTTTTGTCGAAGCCTTTGAAAAACTCGGCGGCACAATTGTCAACAAAATCAACCCCACTCGCTACGATCCAAAGGCTGCGACTTTTGAGGCTGAAGCTAAGGGAGCCTTTGGCACTAAACCTGATGCAGTTGCCGCAATTCTCTATCCCGATTCTGGCGGTGCGGTAATTAAAGCTGCGTTTGAACAGGGCTTAACCAAAGATGTGAAGATTTTGCTTACCGATGGTGTAAAGACTGAAGACTTTCCTAAGTTAATTGGTAATACCCCTGAAGGTAAATTAATTTTGGCAGGTGCGATCGGTACAGTTCCTGGTGCTGACGGAAAATCCCTTGACACATTTGCCAAAAGCTTCAAAGAAAAGACAGGTCAAGATTTAGGTGCTTTTGTACCTCATTCCTACGATGCGGCGGCTCTAATAGCGATCGCTGCCGAAGCTGCCAAAGATGGCACTGGTGATGGCATCAAGAGTAAAATCCGTGAAGTAGCCAATGCCCCTGGGCAAGAAGTTAGTGATGTTTGTGAAGCAATCAAGCTGGTCAAAGCTGGCACAGACATTGACTATCAAGGCGCAAGCGGCAATGTAGATCTAGATGAATATGGCGATGTTAAAGGCAGCTATGACGTATGGGAAGTCCAACCCGACGGCAAAATCACTGTAATTGATCGCGTTTCACCTTAAACCCAAAACACAAAATGGCTTAGCCATTTTGTGTTTTTACAATCCTGCTAAATTAGAGAAGGAGCAAAGCGTCCTCTCTAATTTAGACAAAAAATCTGCTAATCTTTCTGTAAAAATCTCCGCCTTTACCTACATATAGAGACGCAATATCTATGGCGATCGAACTTAAAGCTGCTGCTCCACAAGAAGTTTCCATCTACATGCCCTATTATCGAGAGCCAAACAAGCGTCAAGCTCTCCCCTATGCTATTTCTCTTTACAAACAAGGCGAAATTACGGGTGAACGACATATCGAAGGAAGTCCAGCCGTTTCTTTTATGGCTGTATGGCGCGTGGCAAACTTACCATCGGATCTAGCCTTATGTCGCTTGACCTTTGAGGGTGATGCTGACATGAGCTACGAAATGACATTAGAAAACTCAGAATTTGTTGGCTATTTGATAGATGTTGTCTCAAATATTCGTGACAAGGGCTATGTCGATTTCCCTCAAATCTTCTACAGCAAGTTGTTTCGGATCAAATTAGCTAGTGTGGATGGTAATTAAATTTTTTACTAACTTTTGATCAGATTGCCCCCAAAAAATATCAACTCATGTATAATCCTAAGCTCAAATCTTGCTAAAAAAAACAAAGTCAGCTAAAGTCCTGATGCAGCTTTTTATAAGGCAAAAGAATAGTCAAATTTAAGGGGTTTTCATTGTGTCATATGCCGCCCAACGCCTCGAATATCCAGAGCGACAGTCAGAACCTGTAGCCAAAAAAGTCGATCCCATGATTATCAGAGCTGCTAAGCAGATTTATCGCTACTATGCTGATTCCTACGCAGCACAGCTACCACGTCCAATGGGAATAGCGATCAACCGCATAGATATGACTGGCAAACTTATTTACTCCCAACTAATTTTGCTACCACAAGAAAGCTTTGTGCCAATGGAATTAATTGAGCTATCTGATTATCATTAAACTTATTGAATGCTTGTTTAATTAAAGTGGTCTAAGTTACTTTGGCTTAAAATAATTGATAAAACATTTATAAAAAAATTATAGAATATTTATAACTTTTTATAAATGTCGATTTATAAAGACCTCTATTGTGAATAAAGTTTATTGTTAAGTGATTGAGATTTTAGCTAGCTATTTGACTTGACTCAGAAATTATTCAAATTCTTATTAGGTATCAGTTATGACGTATGCAAGTTCTTCGGTATCAGTCACAGCTACAGCTTCAGTACGTTTTCAAAGCAAGCTCAAAGAAAACAAAAACTTCGGTGATGCTTTGGTAGAGATATTTTCTGACCTTGTGCAGTTAGAAATTGTGACTTGGGTAGCCCATGAAGGTGATACTACCCATAGAGCGGGTAATCGCTTGAGGACAACGATTAATCTGATTGATGGTGACATCGAAAATGAGTTAGGAGCAGACTTTTTGCAAGGTTCGCCCTATGCAGAGTTACGGGGCTTCCATGAAGTACAAGTGGAGAAGGGTGCAGAAACGATCGCTAATAATCTTAAAACTCTCGTCGATATTGGACAAAAGTTAACAGGTTTGTTAACTAGTGAAAGTGAGCCAGAGACAGAAGATGCTGTTGATTTCAGTAGCGATCGCTTTCTCAGTCGAGTCTAGTCCTGTCTAATTTATTTGACCTGTCGCGAAGGGAATCTGTATGCAAGATCAGGCTACAAACAACAAAGTTAATGCCGAAAATGCACCGACTCGCATTAAATCGGGGCGTGTAAAACTTGCTAACAATACTCAGCCCTCAATACCGACTAAAAAAGATGGTGCTGGTGAAAGTACTACCCTTAATAAATTTCGAGAAACGATCAAAGATGTTTTAGAAGAAATTACGGTGCTGGAAGTCAACACCATGATTGTTAGCCACATTCCAATCACCAGATTTGACGCAAGACAGTTTTACTCTGATCTGCTTGAAAACATCATGTACAAAACAGAGGAGGGGCTGCAAGACATCAGAAGATCTCTCCTTGACCGTAGTAAAGAACTTCAAAAGCAAGGATCGGTAGCTTCTCAGAATGAGCTTGATCGATACAACCGTGATTTAGAAATTTATAAACGAGCAGAGCGATCTTTTAACAATCGTCAAAATTTGACTGAGCCTAGGCAAAAGGAACAATTTGAGATTGAACAAGCTTATTATGAGGAACTAGCGGACAAGGTATTGCAATTAGATATTACTAAGGATGCCGAAGGACGAATAATTCCTGATGCGCCGATGATTCGTTACTTCCGAAAGTTATGGGAGCTTGAACAATCAATTTTGAATGGTGAACGTGTCTATGCTCAGACTCGATTTGAACTTGATGGTGATTTGACCAATCGATTTTTGGATGATTTGTTTGTGCCAGCTAGAAGCAAAATTGATCCCAAGATGGCAAAGTTAGTTTTTGATTTGCATCATCAAGCGGTCGAAAATGCTGAGAAACAATGGTCAGGATTGATCCTCACTTGCGTAAATCTAGTCAAAGACTTGATGCAGTTTCGGGCAAAATAATTATGAACGTAATTAATTGCGAACCCAAATTGATAAAGTTGCGCCCCACAGGGGCGCAACTTTATCAATTTGGGTTTGCAAGGTTGTGCTTCGTAGAGACGCAACTTTACCAATTTGGGTTCGCAAGGTTGTGTCCCGAAGTGGCGCAACTTTACAATTTTGGGTTCGCAAGGTTGTGTCCCGAAGTGGCGCAACCTTGCAAATTTGGGTAACTTATAATTATGGTGGCTACGCCTGATTGGTTGGCTATTATTGATGACGAAATCAGTTTGTGGCTAAATCCCACTGTTATAGACCAGATTTATCTGGATACTCAGGATTTAGCCAATGCTAATGAGATTATTTATAGAGTTAATAGTCGAGACTTACTGAAAGTATTAGCCTCTAGTGTGGGAATGGCAGCCAAACGACAAGGGGCGATCGCCATTTGGACTTATTACACAGATAAAATTGGTAGTTTGGGTAATTTGTCTACAACAGAGACAGATTCACCCATATTGCGAACTTTGATACATATAGATGGCGATCTTAGTCAAAAGGTTTGTGAGGATATCTTGTATCATCCTCGCGCCGATCGCATTTTAACAACTCATAGTTTTGTGGTTGGTCAAATTTCGCGGCAACTTTTGACAGCGATCTCTGATTATGTTGAGCAAAAATTACGACCATTTGCGATCGCCACTGTATCTTTTACAACGACAATCACATGGTGTGATCCGTTGCAAAATCTGGGGAAAAGATTTAGTTTCTCAGCCGATTTAACTGCTTATTTATCTAATCAATGTTGGGCGATGGCGAGCGCTGCTCCGATTGTGGTCTTAATGATTTGGTGGATTTATTCCAAACTAAATCTGACCTTGCCATCGCTACCAAAATCCAGCCAGAAATTTTTCACAAATTTACTCGGTCTTCTAGAAAGTCAAGTTTTTCGGCTGGTGGCGATCGCGGTAGTTATCATTTTAATTTTTTGTTGGATTACGATCAGAGTTGCCATACCTATCGAAGCAAGGGCAAATAGCTTCATCGTTACCCTTGAGTCTTTGGTGGAGCCATATTTGCCTGTGGCGATCATTAGTTTACGCCAATGGATTGTCAGTGGATTAGGCAAAATCTTTTTCCGCTATCCCTTCTTCGTCAAATTGATTTTTGGGCGTTTCGTAAGATGATGGTATTACGCAAAGTGGAAATTACCCGATCAAGGCAATGAAACAAGTTGAGATTTGGCGATCGCAAGCAGCCGCAACCCTTGCTTTTTTAGTTCCCAAAATTGTCGGCAGCACGATCAATGATAAAGATGGGCTGGTGGATGATCTAGTGCGCGTGTTAAACAACTTACCCGCACGTCCAGAAACTCGACAGCCCTATGCAGGTATTTTGCCTGCGGCTGATTTACCAACATGGCGCAGTCGGGCGGCGTTAACTCTTCAATCTTCCGTGCCAAAGATTCCCGATGTTGAAGGGAGCGTTTTTGATGGGGCGATCGATGATTTGATCCGTTTTTTACGTAATTTACCCGCACGTCCAACGGGGCGATCGCCCTATGCGGGACTTTTCCCTGCGGCGGATTTGGCAACATGGCGCAAACAAGCAGCTCAGACTTTAGTAGCAGCGATCGGTAGGATCACCGATCCAAAACATAATAGTGCTGATGGTCGCATTGATGACTTGATTAGGGTGATGAGTGGCTTAACTTTGCGCCCCATCCTACGAAAACCCTATGAAGGACTTTACCAAGCACCGAATCTGACTGAGCATCGCAAATTAGCGGCGCGGCGCTTAGATCAATTGATTACTGGACTTAAAGATGATTTCAACCCCAAGGATGTACTAGTTGATAGCACGATTCGGATTCTCAATAATCTGCCCCCACGTCGTCTCGATCAAGAGCCTTATGAGGGTTTATATCCCCGATCTACCGCAACTAGTCTAGCTACAACTTCTGGTTTGATTACTCAAGCACAACTGAGTGCGATCGCCCCCTATGCCCGACGCGATCGCCTTGAGAAGCTACTGCCTCACTTGAATAACACAATGCAGCGTTACGCAATCACGACTCCTCTGCGTAAAGCGCATTTCCTCGCTCAATTGGGACATGAAAGCGATGGATTTAACACTAACGAGGAATATGCCTCTGGTGCAGCCTACGAAGGAAGAAGAGATCTTGGTAATACTCAGGCTGGCGACGGTGTGAGGTTTAAGGGGCGTGGCTTGATTCAAGTTACGGGAAGAGCCAACTATCTTGAGTGTGGTCGAGCATTGGGTGTGGATTTGATTAGTAATCCCCAACGTTTAGCGGATTTCGATCTAGCCTGTCTAAGCGCAGGTTGGTTTTGGGATACTCGCAAACTTAATAATCATGCCGATCGCGATGATGTCCTTACTGTTACCCGTATCATCAACGGCGGCACAAATGGGTTAGCCGATCGCCGATCTTATCTGTCTCGAGCTAAGAGAGTTTTTGGAATCTAACTCCCAACCCGTAAAGTTGCGCTCTAGAGAGTCGCGACTCTACGCATTGGATTAACAACAAAAGGAGCTGAAATCATGTCCTACAGTGACTTTACTACACTTGAGAAGGTTCAAAATACCTTTAATTTAATTCTCGAAGAAGATTGTAATTTATTTGGAATTTTAGAAAGTGTTACTCCTTCAGACTACTTGCAACAAACTCTCACAGAATATTTACCCCTAGCAACAGCAATTAATACAGAAAAATCACGTTCTGAATTTTTGATTGCGCCAATCCTTGCTGAGTTGAGGCGTTTAGCTAATTATCAAATCAGCCTCTTTTCTGGTACAGAATTTAATGTTGATAAGGAAAAAGGTTTAGCTGGCTATTGTGATTATTTGATTAGTTTCTCGAAAGAACAGTATTTTATTCGAGCACCAATTATGGCGATCGTGGAAGCAAAAAATGAAAATATCAAAAATGGACTAGGGCAATGTATTGCTGAAATGGTTGCTGCTCAAATCTTTAATCAACAAGAAGGTCAGGACTATGAAGAGATCTATGGTGTTGTCTCTACGGGAACAGTCTGGAAATTTCTAACCTTGAAGGATAACCGAGTTTTTATTGATTCTCAAGAATATTATGTGAATCAAATCGGCATGATATTAGCAATTATGCTTTTACCAGTTCATAGGAAAAATCAAAATCAATGAAGGCGTGCTTTCAGCAATTCTCATTATAAAAATCGGTTTTTGGAAAGCCCGCCAACGGCGGGATTTCTAAAAACCGATTTTGGTATTTCCAGCGCCTTCGGCGCTGGAAATACCAAAATCGGTTTCATAATGAGAATTGCTGGCGTGCCTTGCGCTGCCTTTCTGAGCTTGGGAGATTATGTTTTAATGGATAAATCATGCACAGGTTTCGGTGAGGGTAAATCCATGACTCTGCAACCTCTAACAACTGAAGAAACGATCGCTCCAGAGATCGATTATCCTGACAGTGACGGCAATCCTATGGCTGACAATACCGAACAATATCGCTGGATTGTGATCATCAAAGAAAATTTAGAGATCATGTATGCCGATGACCCCAATGTATTTGTGGCAGGAGATTTGCTTTGGTATCCTGTGCGCCGTACTCAAAAACGAGTTGCCCCTGATGTAATGGTGGCTCTCGGTCGTCCCAAAGGTCGCAGAGGCTCTTATAAACAATGGCTAGAGGATAATATTGCGCCACAGGTCGTTTTTGAAATCCTGTCACCCAGTAATAAAGATCGGCGTGGGCAAGATTCCCTTGAAGATAAGTTTGACTTTTATCAAACCTATGGGGTTCAGGAATATTACATTTACGATCCCGATGATTTGATCTTAGAAGGCTGGCAGCGAGTTGGCGATCGCCTAGTCCAAATTCCATCAATGCTCAATTGGGTCAGCCCATTGTTAGGAATTAGATTTGATTGGGCGATCGGACAGAGCTTAATTATCTTGCGTCCCGATGGTCAAAGATTTTTGTCGCCTGTGGAACTAAGTCAACGTTTACAGCAATCAGAAATCCAAGTCTGGCAAGAACAGCAACGCACCGCCCAAGAGCGTAGACGCGCTGAAACTCAACAGCAACGCGCTGAGCAGGAAAGTCTACGCGCCGAGCAGGAAAGCCTACGTGCCGAGCAGGAAAGTCTACGTGCTGAGCAGGAAAGCCTACGCGCCGAGCAGGAAAGTCTACGCGCCGAGCAGGAAAGTCTACGTGCTAATCGTCTTGCTGAGCGTTTACGAGCTTTAGGTATCGATCCAGACGATGTTTAAACTTGCAGGCAATTTGGGACTTTGTGGCGCACATCGTACAGGCAAAACAACATTAGCGATCGCCATCTCATCTCATTTAAATATCCCCTTTGTCCGCACTACGACCAGCCAAGTTTTTGCCCAGCTTGGCTTAGATCCTGCGGAACCAATGGACTTTCAAACAAGGCTGTTTGTGCAGAATCATGTTTTGGATGCTGCCGAGCAGGTTTGGCAAAATTCCGCAACACCATTTGTTAGCGATCGCACCCCAATTGACATGATTGCTTATACCCTAGGCGATATTCAAGGTAAAACTGAGGTGGATTTCGACCTGCTAAGTCAATACATAGATCGCTGTTTTGCTAGTACTAACCAATTTTTTCAAAATCTCGCCATCATTCAACCAGGTATTCCGCTTGTGTATGAGGAGGGCAAGGCGGCGCTGAATGCTGCATATATTGAGCATATTAATGTTTTAGTGATTGGGCTATGTAATGATTCGCGGCTCAAGACTAATGTGTTTTGTAATGCGCGAGATGCGATCTCGATTGATCTAAGAATTAATAATATTTTGAGGACGAAATCATGATTGCTGTTCCAAATAATCCCAAAATTTCGGTTGATGAATATTTTGAATGGGAAGCAAAGCAAGAAGTCAGATATGAGTACATCAATGGTGATGTATTTGCGATGGCGGGTGGGACAATTGACCATAGTGCGATCGCAGCTAATTTGATTTCTTTATTACGTCCACATGTTAGGGGACGTAATTGTCGGGTATTAGGTTCGGACGCGAAGGTGGGAATTTCTAAGAACGGTGAGTTTTTCTATCCTGATCTATTAGTGACTTGCGACGATCGCGATCGCAGTTTAGCCAAAGCTGTGTTTTACCCAACCCTAATCATTGAGGTGTTGTCACCTAGTACCGAAGCCTACAACCGAGGAGGTAAATTTGCCCGTTATCGTCAGTTAACCAGCTTATGTGAATACGTGTTGGTTAGCTCAGAACAAATTGGTGTCGAAGCCTTTCGCCTCAATGAGCGCGGTAAGTGGGAATTAACATCCTATGGAGATGGTGACTTGGTGCAGCTTGCGAGTATTGATTTTGAATGTGCGATCGCGGCTATCTATGAAGACGTAAATTTTCTTGGATAGTCAGGACTTGTCTCAAGACTAAGGAATGAAAATTAATTAAAACCAAAATTTGTTGTGGCGGGCGAAGCCCGCCACAACAAATTTTGGTTTTAATTGCACAAGTTAATTAATTTTCATTCCTAATGTGTTTTGTAATGCTTGAGATGCGATCGATCTAAAAACGAGAATCCTTAATGTTTTGGAATATTTTGGAGAGGTTTAAATCTCGAAAAAATGGGTAACTTGATCTATAGGGCAAGGGGTAAAAGTTATCTGTAGGTGCGGGAAAGTGAACTTTAATAATTTGGAATTGGAATGTATTGTCAGTTTATGGTTACGCGATCGCTGTTTCGTCCAAAACCATAACGAGAAAGACCAAGGTTTTACACTGATTGAGTTATTGGTGGTAATCATCATTATTGGTTTGCTGGCGGCGATCGCGCTACCCTCATTTTTGAGTCAAGCTGACAAGGCAAGATTTGCCGAGGCAAAGGCTTATATCGGAACCATGAGCCGATTACAGCAAGCATATTACTTAGAGAGAAGGACATTTACCAGTAATATTGGTGACTTGGGGCTAGGGGTAGATACTGCTTCTTCTTCCTATACTTACAGTGCTTTGGCGGGTAGTGTGGATGGAAACTTTACGCCTCAGCAACCCAAGCAGCTAATTACTAATGTGGCAGTGCCTACGTCTCCATACCTCAAGTCACTTGTTGGTGTGGTCGGTATTCCGGGGATAGTGCGGATTGACACTATTTTTTGCCTTGCGAATACACCAAATATTAGTCCTATCCCTCCTGGGGCTTTGAATCCTATAGCTCAGACAATGGTTTGCCCTACGGGATTTTCTTTGCAGTAATAGCGAGTTGGCTTTAACAGATGTTACGCAGCCAAAAATATTTTTAGTCAGAGTGATATCATCCTGTTTTTTTGTGGGTAAGTTACTTTCACAACAACCCAACAAGTTAACTTTCTTGACATACACGGGATTAAAGAATTATGAAATCTGAATTCAAGACTAAGCTCATCCAACACATGCTCAACAAGAAGAATGGCGAAAAGGGCTTCACCCTGATCGAACTTCTCGTTGTTATCATCATCATCGGTATTCTTGCTGCGATCGCACTTCCTTCTTTCCTTAATCAAGCTGCAAAAGCTCGTCAGTCTGAAGCTAAGACCTATGTTGGTTCTGCAAACCGTGCTCAACAAGCCTACTACCTAGAAAAGCAACGCTTTGCTGATAGCTTAACCAACTTGTCAATTGGTGTTGCCGCAACTACAGAAAACTACACTTACACAACATTAGGTTCTTCTAGAGGAACAACTGGTACTGATGCTAATGCTTACAGTGGTGCAGTTCCCCGCGAACCTAGTATCAAGGCTTATGTAGGTGCAGTTAATTTGGCAACCCCTCAGGGTTCTGGTGAAGCAACAACCTTAGCTGCCCTTTGTGAAGGCAAACTTCCTCCAGTTAATGGCGGTGCTTCTAGTATTGCTGGCGCAACTGCGGCTGCGAGTGTCACCGCTGGTTTTGTATTGAACACCAGCTTGGCTCCAGTATGTGCAAACCAAGCTGATACTACTGGCTTTGTTCCTGTTAACTAGTTTTTAGACTGGTTTACACTAAATATATTGAGATGGGTAGTTGATTTATATCTTCTACCCATCTTTATTCTATGTATATAACAATTTTTAAGTAAGCGCGGTAAGGTATCAAATCATGAACTTTAAATTAAATAAACAACTGCAAGACTTAGCATATTCACACTTTGAAAAACAAGAATATGAGGATGCACAAATAATTTTTCAGGAAATTATTAATTCTGGTAATGGTAGTAGTTCCGATTATTGTTATTTAGGTTTATGTTTGTTTTTGTTAGGAGAAATTGCAGAAGCAGAAATAAATTGGCTTAAAGCATTAGGCAAAAGTGATATTGATAGTCTTGAGAGTGACGATGAACAATTTATCAACTTTTTAGATGCAGAAGCCGAAAAACAAAAAGACCTGAAAAGATACGATCTTGCTATTCCAATTCGTAATATTTTGCGTGATCTCAATCCCCATAATTTTTACAACTTAATTTCCATTGTCAATCTATTCATTAAAAAAGAAGCATATGTTTCTAGTTGTCTAATTGATTTGGATGTTGTTAATCTTTTAGAAGCTGGAGAATTTACGGCTCTTGATGAAGGCTTTTTTATAGATTTTCTTGAAAGAATATTGATTTTTACAGACTGTGATGAAACTACCTTAAATTTTATAGAAAAGCTTTGTAATTATCATAGTCAATATCTGAAAATAATTACAGAAAAGCTACCTATAATTAGTATTTATCTAAACAATCAAGACAAAAAAGATCAGGCTGTGCGGATTCTTGAAATGGGTTTAAGACTCGAACCAAATAACAGATCTTTTTTAAGAAACCTGATCGATTTTTGTTTAACTACAGATAACCCCAAAGCAATCCAAATTGCAAAAAGACTGTATGAAGCATCTCAAGATAGTCATGTGATACATAGGGTTATTGCTTGTGAATCTATGACTAGAACTCTGATTGTTAACTGTTTGTATTGGCAAGAATCAAAGCAGTTCTATCAGGAATACATAGAGAATTTAAAGGAACTTGTAAATTGTGATTATTCAGATTTAATCAAATATGAAGAAGTCAGCTATTTAATTACTACAGGATTTTATTATCCTTACTTCAGCGATCAGCCGCGTGCAAGACATCTTTTGATGAGAGAAGTTCGCCAAATAGCGAATCAGAAAATTCATCAGGATTATCAAGACAAAAGCCTAGAATACACAAAAAGATTGACTTTGAGAAAAAGCTTAGGTCAACTTGATCGTCCTCTCAGAATTGGATATCTCTCTAGCTGCATGAGAAGACATTCAGTTGGATATCTAGCAAGATGGCTGGTGCAAAATCATAATCATGATGATTATGAAATCTATGGATATATGGGAGATGCGAAGGAAGATCCTCTCAGGAAATGGTACATAAGTCAATTTCATAAATCCTACACAGACCCAATACCTAATCACCCATCTTTTGCCTCTCAAATCCAAAAAGATGGGATTGATATTTTGATAGATTTGGATAGCGTCACCTATGGATGTGCTGCAATTATCTCTGTACTTAAGCCTGCACCTATTCAGGCGACATGGCTGGGGTGGGATTCATTGAGCCAAGACTCTATCGATTATTTTATTGCCGATCCCTATGTTTTGCCTGAGGATGCGGACGAATATTATCCAGAAAAAATTTGGCGATTACCCCAGACCTATATTGCTGTTGATGGGTTTGAGTCGGCTACTCCCACGGTGCGTCGAGATACATTGGATATTCCCGATGATGCAGTCATCTATTTCAGCGCTCAAGCTAGTATGAAGCGCCATCCCGATACAATTCGGTTGCAAATGCAAGTGATTAAGTCAGTTCCTAAGGCTTATTTAGTGCTTAAGAGCTATGGTGATCAGGATTCTCTTAAGGAATTCTTTTATAAGATCGCAGAATCAGAGGGAGTGCCCAAAGATCGTTTACGCTTTCTGCCAATTACGAATAGCGAAGCTGAACATAGAGCTAACTTAATCATTGCCGATGTAATTCTCGATACCTATCCCTACAATGGCGCAACCCATACCCTCGAAACACTGTGGATGGGTATACCCATGGTGACAAGAGTTGGAGAGCAATTTTCGGCGCGAAATAGCTATACGATGATGATCAATGCGGGAATTAATGAAGGTATCGCATGGACTGATGCGGAATATGTGGAATGGGGAATTAGGCTGGGAACTGACCATGATTTGCGTAATCAAGTAATTCTCAAATTGCGGCAAGGTAGGCAAACCGCCCCGCTTTGGAACTCACGCCAATTTACCCGTGATATGGAAGCTGCTTATGAGCAGATGTGGCAAATTTGGCTAGATACTGAAGAGCCTGAAATTGAGATTGATCCTGTTGCCGATCGTGAGTTGTTCATTGCTGAAGCAGAGTTACGGAACCAAGACGCAATTCGTTTCGCGCAAAAGGGTAAACTGGACTCTGCGATCGCCTGTTGGCAAGCAGCTATTTCCTTACATCCTGAATACATTGATGCCTATTACAACATGGGTATCGCTCAAGTGGAAGCGGGAAATCTCGAAGATGCGATCGCTTCTTTCCAAACCACGATTGAACTAGATCCTAGCCATGCCAATGCTCTATATAATTTGGGCTTAGCGTTCTCTAGGGAAAACAAACTAGATGAGGCGATCGCCGCCTATGATCGAGCTTTTGAGCTTAATTCTGAAGACATTGACATTCCCTTAGCTTTGGGAAGTGCTTTCTTTAAACAAGGCGAATGGGAATGGGCTATTAATGCCTATCAATCTGCTCTAGAAATTAATCCTGAATCTGCAATTGCTTTAGGTGGATTAGGTGCGGCATTGACAGAATTTGGAGAAATTGAAGAAGCAATCAATTGTTTGCAATCTGCAATAGCTATTGACCCTAATGATGCTCAAGTTTATTGCAACTTAGGTCATGCCTTTGCAAGAGTAAATCAAACTGAAGATTCTACCTTCTGTTACCAAAAAGCTTTGCAGTTAAATCCTGCTTCTGGTCATGCTTATTGGAACTTCAATAATGACATTCTTACTAATGCCGATAGTAATCTGTATTTTGATTTTGTCCTCAAAAGACAAATAGCTGATCAATTTTTAGAAACTTGTTATAAAACCGACAAAATTCGTTCTCTCGTCAATTTCTGTAGTAACTATGCCCATTCAGGTCTAGGAGATATAGCTAAGCTAAAACTTACGGATCTAGAAAGTACAGTTTTGGAGAGTAATCATCTGTCGGATATCGAGATCCAAGTTCTCTATACCAGCTTTCTATTTATTCTTTCTAGCATTAGAGATGAGCGTCAACTCAACTTCAATATCTATAGACTAGTTGGCAATTTATATCGAGATAGAATTATTCAGCCTAAAATAACCTCGGGGAGTTATGATCCTCTGTCTAGAGAAGTTAAACAATCTCTAAAAATCGGATTTATTTCTCCACACTTTGCCCGTCATCCTGTCGGTTGGTGCAGTCTTGATGTTATTTGTGAGCTATCAAAAATTACGCCGCATATTTATCTATATGCAACAAGTAATATCAAACCCGATGAGAAAACTAGAGAATTTGAACACATTGCCGAAAAATACTATTGGTATGACAGTCCTGAATTAAAAGGTAAAGTTAATAGCTTTGATAGTCGTTTACGTCAATTGATTTTTGATATAGAACAAGATCAACTAGATGTAATTATTGATCTAGATTCGGCTACGATTCCTATCAATACTCATATTCTATGTCACGACTTAGCGCCTGTCTGTATATCTTGGCTAGGATTTGATGCTCCTTTTGTGTCATCAGAAAACTATTGGCTTGGAGATCGCTTTACTCATCCCGAAGGTGTTGATGAATATTATTTAGAAAAGATATTGCGTTTGCCCGATGCTCACATGGCAGTATCAGGATTTGAGTCTATAGAAATTGATCGAGACAGTGAAAGAGAGAAACTTGGCATAGCGTCCGAGCAAGTTGCCTATCTCTATGCGGCTCCAGCACGTAAATTTAATCGAGATAGTGCTAGAGCCGGCATTAGCATTTTGCGGCAAGTCCCTAATTCGATATTGTTGCATAAAGGTAATGGCGATCACGAAGTGCTTAGGAATATCTATAACGAAATCTGTGATGAGATTGGTGTAAATGGCGAACGAGTTATCTTCTTGCCCAGCTATAAGACTGAAGAAGAACATCGTGGTATTTATGCGATCGCGGATGTTTTCCTAGATTCCTACCCCTACAATGGAGGCAGTCATAATCTCGAAGTCCTATGGTTCAATTTGCCAGTAGTGACACTGGTGGGCGAACAATCCTTTGCTAGGATGGGTTATTCGTTCTTGCAAGCATTAGGTATTGATGCAGGTATTGCCCTAAATTGGGAAGAATATATCGCATGGGCTGTTAGGTATGGTTTAGAGCCAGAGTTCAGAAATTCGATTAAGCAAAAACTGATTGACTCTAAAAATCCTACTAATCTTGCACCGTTGTGGAATCCTCAAAAACTGGCTATGGATATGTATGTTATTTTGCAAACCTTACTGAACAAATGAGAAGAAAGATTCAGAGAAGCTTTCTTGAATCTTTCTTTGATATCAAATGGAACTAGAAACCAAAATCTTTTGTGGTAAATTGTCTAATACTTTGTACAATTGGCAGTGAAGATAGTCCACGATCTACTAAATCAGGAAAGTTTGTAAGACATTCAATAATGCTATCGGCACAATTATAATTAGTATTAGTTCCGTATTGTAAGGTTAGGTACTCCAAAACTTCGAGACTATAGTCTGGGAAGCCTAGAATATCAGCAATACAGGCTAGCTTGAGTAAGTTGTCAGGTGATTTGTACTGTTCGCTGATATCATCACTAATTAGATCACGCAAATAATATGCTTCTCCCCAAAGTAATTGCCCCCCCCTTGCTTCTGAGCAAATTGGAGATCGAGCTCTATGACGATAAGACTGACGTACATCAAACAAAGTAAAATTATTTTTTCTTGCAAAACTATCAACATCAGCGAACAATGGCTGTCCAACATATAGGTGTGAAAATTCAACTTCGATTTGTATCCCTAACACACTGCGATTAAGAATGTTAGTGGCTCCCCTTAAAACATCAAGATCGGCTCCTTGTACATCAATTTGCAAGTAATCAATTTCATTTATATCCTCTTCTTGACAGAATTGATCTAAAGTAATTGTATCAATTTCAAAGCTAAAGTCTAAACCAACTATCTCTGTAAGCCCTGCAATACGAGCCAAGTAAGGCTCATTAGGTGGATAAAGAGAGCTACACATAGGAGCTTTAGTAACATAAAGAGTCCTCTCTTCAGCAGCCTTACCTAATGCAATCGGGAAATGTTTCTCAGTCCACTCAATTTGTCTTTTTTCAAGATCAGCATTTGCCACATCACAAGCATCGGCATCAGCATCAAATCCATAGATGCTCATATTAGGCGAAAACAACTCCCAGCCTCGAGTTGAATAATCATCATCTTGATCCATTTTACGAGAGCCAACAATGCCAACTGTTACATGAATACGCTCTAGTAAACCATTCTTCTTTAAAATTGGCATAAGTAATGGCATATTTGACTCTCACAAAACTAATTAATGGAACTCTTCATTTTTACTGAGGAACAGCAATAATATTTAAACTACCCTGAAAATCATGACCAATTTCAATTGGTACTAAATTCTTCAAGTATGGCTGATAGCGAAATAATTTATAGTTATGCTCTCTAAGATAATCCGCTACGGGTAAGTTACTTCCCTGAGCGCCAGCAATATTTTCATACAAAATAATTGGAGAGAATTCTTGTAACAGGCGATCGCTACCCTTCAAGACCTGTAACTCATGACCTTCTGCATCAATTTTGAGAAAATCAACCCGCTTCACATCATATTTGTCTAGCAGACTATCTAATGTAAAGCAATCTACCTCCTCAAAACTGCCTGATACGACACTATCATCGGCAACAACTTCATTTAACTCACTAGCCGCACCCACTGACAATTTGGCTTTGCCAATGCGATCGCTAGCAGCTCCTGCACAAACATTAACCCAGTCAAACTGATTAACTCGACAGGTTTCATTTAAATAATTTACACATGCCGAAAAAGGTTCTATTGCTAAGACTCTACCAGTAGCACCAACTCTCTTAGCTGCACTAAAAGCATACACTCCAGCATTAGCTCCCACATCAATGATTGTCATTCCTCCCTGAATATTGTCTCGCCAAAACTCAATCTCTCGTTCAAACCAATCTCCTTGAGCAATCAAGACGCTAGTGACAATACTCTTAAAGTTCGGCTCAACCGCCATGACCACATCTTCATCAAAACTAACATAGGTCATGGTCTCATCCACTAACAGACTAGTCCATTGCCAGCTTGCGTTTTCACGACCTAACTTTAGTCGCAAGGCATTTGCTTGCTCCATCCAATATTTAGCTTTACCTAGATCGCCAAAGCCACGATAAGCCAAATATAATCCTTGTAAAATTGCTGGGTTTTCGGGCGCAAGCTTGCGTCCATGCTGCAAATAAGCAACTCCCTCAGATTGATTTGCCATTAGATGGGTCACTCCCAACATTAAACAAATAGCAGAACTATCATGAAAAATCTGATTTGCTAATTTTAGAAACCTTGTGCCAAAAGAATTATAGAAAATAAATTGCGATCGCCTAATTACTTCTGCTAAGAACATATTTGCTTGCTGATAGCCACTTTCAGCTTTTAACATTAGTTCAAATTCTTGAGTCCCCCTAGGCAATGCAGGTAAATAAATTAGACTAACATCTGCATTTTGCTCATATTCAGTAGTCTGTGGCATGTTAACCACTGTATGCAATGTCAGGCTATTTGCTCCTGCATCTTCCCCTAAAATGCTTTGAATCAAAATATAATGAGAAGCACAATGCAAGTTTTGATCAAGTGCAAATCCTCTCTCTAACTTTGCCTTAGCTTCCGCAACTATGCTTGTTTTTAACTGTAAATCTTCTTCTTGATCTGCATTAATTAAATCAATTACAGCCAAATTATTCCAATCAAATGAACTAACAGGATCATCCCAATTAGTATTTCCAATCACTTCTTCTAATTCAGACAAAATACTCGCATCAGTATCAGGATAGTTGTCAAATAGATATTCAAGATAGCAATCGCCGAATTGATAATTAGTTTGCATAGTATTAACTTACTAGAAATTTTGAACCTTATCTGTCATCAAGTAACCGATGTTCTCTAGATCAAAAATATTGTTTTGTACCAACGATAATACCCCAGCTATACCTTGCAATGCTATTTTTCAATATCGGCTGAGCAAATAAAAACTAATTAAGCCAACCAGTCCTTGTCTAGAACCTGATCAAAATTAGCTATAGGAGGTTCCTTGTGCTCAACATCAAAACCCTAAATTTGATCTGGATCGATGCCCTGCGATCGCAAATAGGCTTCTAGTTTCTCCCTTTGTTGACGCTCTTGGACAGCCATCTCCGCATCAGTGGCATACCTCACCCCATCACAATCATACCAATAGAGCCACTCGCGCTCCCAGCCAATATACTCCCCATTCTCACAGCCCAAACCTAAGCCAATTTCAGGCAACCATGTCCAATTACCGTCACCATTGACTAGCTTATATTTGCCCTTCACCAGCTTATATATTTCCAACTTTTGTCTAAGTTTATAACGCCCGCGCCTACCGCTAAATGGATTGTAAATCGCATAATACAAGATTCCCAAACTCTCATAATCCGCAAGCTTATCTTCATATTCACTGTTATAGCGCTCAGAGATAACTTCTAGAGCCAATATTGGCGTTACTTTCTCAGCCCAGATTACATAGCTTAACCGACCTCTCGTCCCATTGTTGCGTTGCACCCCAATCGCCAAAAAACCATCAGGAACGATCGCCTCTTCATCGAGACTATAGTAAACAGCCATATCCACCCCAAAATACCAATCGTTGCGTTCAGCCCAAATCGCTGCAAGGAGACTAAGCAATAGATTAGGGATATCATTTTGGAGTTGATTGTCCACAGGAGTCTCGTCAGAGCATGGCAGTTGTTCGGCAGTGGGCAAAATCTGGTCTTGGGAATATGAAAGGTTAACCATGTCTTTGACCTGCTAACTTAGTTTGCGTGATCCTAGCAAAATTTGCGATCGCACTTCTTCTGGCTTTGCAATCTACGCAACATTCTCTCGCAACCAAATTTCCAGATCTTCCATTCCCTTAAAATCTAGCAAAGCCTCAGCAAGACTTTCGATATTGGTTATTGGTAGTGCTTTTATTTGTGCTTGTTGGGCGATCGATAGTTGCCCACAACGACGGTTAAGAATGCGTAACACTATTTCAATTTCACCCTCTTGGCGACCAATCTGTTTCCCAATCTGTTGACCCTCTTGGCGACCGTCCTGTCGCCCAATTTGGAAAACTTCTTGATAAAAGCGTGTTTGAGTTATATCGGCTTCTTTAAGATTTAACATTAGTCTGACCTCCTCAATACTCAACTGTGGAAATTTATTTATCAGTATAGCCTCTACCAAGTCTAGCCGCCTCCGAAACTCTGCTGGAGTATTGCTATTTCTCAGTATCTTCTGAGCCGATGCACTCATCTCTTGTTCTGGAATAACCAAAAGCCTTAGCAAAGATAAATTTGGGCTTAAATTTACCTCATCAATCAAATCTTCTAGGTAAAGTCGATGCACCCAAGTATCTAGCAAGACCTGATAAGCTGACTCAGCCCCTAAATTCTGGTTGCGTCGGCGTAAAATCACCAATCCGCGCCAAGATCTGGCAACCTTATACTGTCTCAAATAAAGAAATATGCCTGCAAAAAAACGACCATAAAAGTCATCGTCGCTTTGCATTTGCGCTTCCAAAAATACCAATGGCAAATTCAAGTCGCCAGAAATCGGCGTGAGTAGTCCATCTAGCCTGAGTTCTGTCTCTTTGACCACTGGCGCACTGTAGTCAAACTCACAGTTAGCAGGAATATCTGGTACTAGTTCTGAAATCAGATCAGGTTGTGATAGAAAAATGCGATAGAAGAGTTTGTCGGTTTTCATTCTGTCAGAATAATTGGAGCAGATTTCTATAAGAGGCGATCACAAGCACTTAGCAATAGTTGAATACAATTTTCGGCAAAGCTATTTGTCTATCATCAAGTAGCCGAGGCTCTCTAAATCGCGAATAGTGCTTTGTATTAGTGGAAATACTTCAGCTACATTTTGCGATCGCAAAGTGATCGGATTGACGGGTCTGATATTTGCATAATATTCGCTCAAAGTGGCAATAGTTTGCGGAGAATTGAGCAAAGGCAATAGACAAGCCGCCATAGAGCTATCGACGGTTACAACTGGCTTGACCAAAGACAAATGCTGGCTCAAATTAACTGTGCGACATTGCATCACACAGCTTTGTAAATCTGCGCTAAATCGTTGAGTCTGTAACTGTGGATGGAGATATACCCTTGCGGAATACCAGTCATCTTCATTCCAATCTTCAAAGGATGTCATCTGAGGTGATTGGCTGAAATGACCACACCAAAAATCTAATAGACGATGGACTGGATTAATTAGCTCATACATCCGTAACTGATCTTCAATACTTGCATCTGGCAAACTCATTTCCCAAACTAGGGGCAAGTTATCCGACTCTTTAAAAAGCTCTCTGAGATTCCAGTCTCGCCAGTTAACCATACTCACAAACTCTAGCTCAGACTTTCTTAGTGCTGAGAACAGATCCGCGATCGCAAATCCCTTATCTCCTTGCAATAACTGATTCGTTAAGATCTTCTCTTTGCCAGCTTCCCCCAAAAAACTAGCATCCCAAGTCTGTACTTTGAGATTGACGTTATCTTTCAGAGCTTGCATCGTCTCAATTACTGTCTCTATTTCAAGATCTCCAATTTCCCCATCCATCACCCCCATTAACGTAAACATTTGCTGCGCTCGGTAGAAGCTCAGTCTCTGTAAAGCACTATGTAAATTTGCGCGAATAATGCCATCAGGTTTTAGAACAGATTTCATTGCTGCTAGGGCGATCGCAGGATCAGGCATCAGATACAAAGTCTCATCGCAGTTGATGTAGTCAAACTGATAACCCAGATCACTCAGATCCTCAATTGATAAGCAATGAAATTCAGCATTATCAAAGCCATGATATTTCAGCCTCTGTTCGGCTAGTTTCACTGACTCTGACGATATATCCACACCAATAATTTTTGCATTGGGATTAGCTTCAGCCAAAATCAAAGACTTATATCCAGAGCCGCATCCCGCATCTAAGATCAATCTATCTGTTGTGTCAATAACTTGGCGATCGCGCCGATAAAAAGCAGTAACTAAATTATGGATGTATAGCTGATAAGCGTTATCCTTGGGTGATTGTTCTAAAGGTATACGCGGATAGGGGCTACTATCAAACTGTTGCCGAATTTTTTCTAGTATTTGCGATTGATCAGGATTCACTCAAATTCTGCCTAAATTGAAGTTTGTCTATTGTAGACCTAATCAAATTTTAAAAACTATCACCTGACCGACAATTTAACAAGAAGTACAAAGGTTTATTTCCCCGCCGAAGGCGGGGAAATAAACCTTTGTACTTAGCTTGGTTGAAATGTGCTGCTTTGACTTCTCATGGTTCATCTATAAAGAGAAGAGGCACGGAGTGCCTCTTCTCTTTATAGGTTTATTGTTGCGATTGTAGTTTGTAATAAAGCGATCGCTTGGGCTCCCGAAATATGAGCAATTGGCAAACTATCAACCCCCATCGCCACACAAAGTAAACCCAGATAGAGAATCGAATATTTGAAAACAGAACGGGCGACAGTGCGATCGCTCGGTTCTTTTAACAACTGAGTTGCCTTGTAAATAAATGCACCGCCTAGTCCAACGGCTGACACTGCATAGACTATTCCCATGACATTGCAAGGATAAACCAGTAATAACGATACAGGGATTATTAATAGGGTATAGAGCAAGATCTGATTGGCTGTCACCTCTGCACCCTTGACGACAGGTAACATCGGCACACCCACTTTGGCGTACTCATCGCGAATCATTAGTGCTAAAGCCCAAAAGTGAGGAGGAGTCCACACAAAAATAATTGCAAATAAAACCCATGCTGCCCAGCTTAGTTCACCAGTGACCGCTGCCCAACCAACCAAAGGCGGGATCGCTCCTGCTGCACCACCAATGACGATATTTTGAGTACTAGAACGTTTCAGCCAAATCGTATAAACTCCAACATAGGTGGCGATCCCCGACATGGCTAGACAGGCGGCGAGGAGATTGGCATAAACGGTCAGCAAAGTGAAGGAAATTATCGCTAAGGCGATCGCAAAAATTAGTGCATGAAGAGGCTGAATTCGCCCCGATGGAAGTGGTCGCCAACTGGTGCGCTCCATTTTGGCATCGATATCGCGATCGTATAAACAGTTAATAGCATTCGCCGATGCGGCGGCGATCGCCCCTCCTAAAACCGTAATGAACATCAAAAAAGCATCTACCTGTCCTTCAGAAGCTATCCACATTGCTCCTGCGGTAGTGATTAATAGCAGGACAATAATGCGTGGCTTAGTTAATTCTGTATAATCCTGAATCACATTGCGCCAGTTACGAGTTGCTTGCGTTGTCTGATTCGCTTCAACAAATATACTTTCTGGGATCGCTGTTTCTTGCATTACGCTTAACTCCTAAAATATTTCGCAGTTATTACAGTTAGCGAATCGCAGGTTGCACTTGATTCTGTTCTTGAGTTGTAGATTGCTCTTGTCTGGTGGCTCTAAATGCTAACACAGCAAAGCAAACGAGGGTTCCTAGCAGTGCTGAACCTGTAGCTTGATGAGCAATGGTGAGTGGTTCGACCTGTAGATGTAGTTTATAAGTGGCATAGCCGATCGCTACTTGAGCAATTACTAATAAACCAGCGATCGTTGCCACAAGTCTTAATACAGATGCAATCGCTTTTGATAGCCAGACAGTCACCACTAAAGCGACACTAGCAAGGGTAGCGGGGATCACGCCAAGCAAGTGTGCATTCAAAACAATACACATATCCTGTGTGGCAAAGCATTGATGTAATGCCCATTGAGAAGCGACTAATGCACCGAGAATACTTTGCAAATAAACTAAAATTGCTGCCGATAAGCCAAGCCAAGCAAGTTTAGTTGGCGAACGAAACCCATCAACAAAACTTGCTTGCTCAGTTAAAGCTGTAGCGATCGCTAGCAAGCTAGAGAAAAATAATAATCCAGTGCCTAAATGAGCAGTGACAATATCAAATCGTAGTAACTGTGTTACCGTCAGCCCACCCAAAATCCCCTGAAAAATTACTAAAGATAATGATCCTGAAGTCGCCCAAGGCAACCATGTTGGCAAAGATTTACGGAAATACCAGCTTGCCCCAAATAAAACAATTGTGGCAAAACCCACAGAGGAAGCAACAAGGCGATGAAACCATTCTAAAAATACTTGGAGGTTCATCTGCTCAGCAGGTAATACCGATCCATAGCATAGTGGCCAGTCGGGACAAGCCAAGCCTGCATTCATCACACGAGTAGCACTACCGATCGCCATCACCATCCAAGTGGCGATCGCTATCCCAAAGGCGATGCGACGAATTAAAACAATTGGCTCTATCAATCGGTTTGTGACTTCAGACTTACTATTGGTAGAGTTTTCAGCCATTGGCAGTGATTGGGTTTCTGGTTTGTAAGAAGATAAAGAGTCAGTCATGCAAGTTTATGAGGTTCAGGCTTTCTTTGTGAATCTTTATAAAACTCAACAGAAGTATTTAGTAAGAGTTAGAAATCATCTTAAGAGCAGTTCTAGATTTGGTAAGGGGATTTAACAATTTCTTCGCGTTAGGTATTTACACTGACATCCAAAAAGCATAGCTTTGCAATACTTTTTGGATGTCAGTGTTATGGAGTTATGCCCAAACCTGTGGCGCACGCTGCGCGTGCGCCACAGGTTTTGGGGCTTTATAGCAGCCACCTGTATCAGGACAAATCAAAACCCAGATAGTGTGAGGCGGCGCTTCGCGCCGCCTCACACTATCTGGGTTTTATTTCCTAACGTTACTATAGGGTTGAGCGATCGCCCATATCATCGATCCGTTTCTGTAGACGGTTTTTGATTCGATCCCTAACACCTTCTTTCATACGGGCTGGGCGATTTTTTTGTAAGATGTCATGGAGTTGCGATCGCTGCTGTGGGGTCAAGATTTCACGCATAGCTAACATCCGCTCAAAATGTTGCTTTTGTAATTCTTGTTGAAGATTTAATACTTGATCATGTTTGGTACGAATCGTATCGCTGCTGGCTGAACCAGCCAGTAAATCTCGTAACTCTTTATTAGCCTGACGTGATTGCTGTGCAAGCTCACGGATACGAACAAGATCGCGCTCACGAATGGTTTTAAGTTTTTGTAACTGCTCAGTCGATAAATTTAATTGCTTTAGCATCCTACCTGAAGGCATATTCACATTTTCATTACGATCTGGACGATTTGGGGCTTGGGCTAAGATATCGGGTTCTAGTTCCGATTTATTTTCAGCACTAGGTTGAGGATTTATCTGTGACTGAGTTTGAGATTGCGCGGGAGCATGTGACTTTAAATTAGCGTTACTAGCCCAAATAGCACCACTAGTAGCAATTACAGCTACAGCGATCGCACTATATTGAAAGACTTTTGACTTAAACATAATATTTCTCGATATTTACTTGATATTCAATAGACAAGCTAAGAATTTAAGGTGAGATTTATTCATACTCAAGGGGAGACAACTCCATCAAAAGCTGTGTGTCCGATGTGGTTGTTGCTGTATTTGCAGCTTGTAAAACAGTGATATCAGTAGCACTCCAACTATTGATCAATGACTGCTCGATCGCCAATTGATCATCCTCACTAATCAGTTTGCCTTGGCTGATATTGGGGATATTGGCAACTTGATACTGTGAGCGATTAGTTATCCAGTTAAATGTTATCCCTGTGGCGATCGCGACGGGAATTAACAAAGTCCAAGGTAACCAACGGCGTAGATGGGCTTTAGAGGATGTTGCCGATGGCTGTGGATATTTACGGATTTCGGCAAATAGCTGCTGCTCAAAATTTGGTGCGGGTGGTGGGGTGATCGGCTTGTTTTGCTTGAGAAAAGACACTAAGGAGTCATGCGAACTATCGCTAGAATCTTCTCCAAAATTTTCTGGAAATCCTTGAGAATATTTATTTTTCATAACTCGACTCCTTGCGCTTCTAAAAACTTTTTGATGGCACTACGGGCATGAAACAATCGCGATTTCACTGTGCCAACAGGAATAGATAAAATTTCGGCGATATCTTTTTGGGGTAACTCCTCAAGATCATGCAGAACGAGGACAGCGCGATGATCTTCGCTTAGCTTGGCTAAACCACGTTGCATCAGGTCTTGATAATGCATTTGGGTTAGGCTCGGTTGTCCATCACTTTCACGGGCGATCGCATCATCAGCGAGATTTTCCAGTTGGTCATCTTCGACAGAGATATTACGCGATCGCATTTTGGCTAGAGCTTTGCGGCGATCGCTTGCCACGTTGAAAGCAATACGATAGAGCCATGTCGAAAACTGTGCGGACTGTCGAAATTTGGCTAGTCCTTTCCATGCTCGCAAAAACACATCTTGCACCAAATCATCAAGCCCATCGGAACCACATAGCTGATAGAGCGTTGAGCGCACCTTGTGATGATGACGTTGATACAGTTTTTTAAAACCATGGGGATCACCCTGCAAGCAAGCTTGCACAATCACGAGATCGGGATCATGATGAGGTGATTCTCTGATGTCTATATTTACCGCTCTGAACATCTATGGCGAACATCCATATGAGCATCTATACTTATTTAGGCAATATTGGCAGATTTACATCGCTTTGCGCTCAAACCCGAACCTAGAATTTTTGTAAAAGTGTTGCGAAGCAACACTTTTACAAAAATTCTAATGGTTCGTTTGAACGGAAATTGCTGTAACTTATTTCTAAGCTATTAGTTTTGACTGCCAAAACCTTAAATAGGTTCAACTCATGTCTGTGGTTAGTTCTGTATTAATTCCTATTATTAAACTATGGTTGCGATCGCAGGTCGAGCATATCGAAACTGTCGAAATTGCGATCGCTGGCAAAAGTCGTCAGATCTTAAGTGGTGATATTCCTAAAGCCACAGTCATTGGTGTGGGGGCAAAATATCAAGGCTTAGCGATTACTAATATCGATTTGTGCGCTGAAGCTATTCACCTAAATATTTCTCAAATCCTGAAAGGCGAAGCATTACGATTACTTGATCCAATTCGCGTGACGATGGATGTCGAGCTTTCAGCCGCAGATTTGCAAAGTTGTCTCAATTCTCCTATTTTCTTAGAGGCGATCGCTTCTGACACTGCCCCTATAGTCAATACAGATGAAGAGATTCGAGATTTACTAGAAACACTAGTGAATAAACTAGGCGATGAGTTTACTCTCCATGAACTAGCGATTTCTGACGGTGGCGCAAAGTGTCGTGGTGAATTTGCGATCGCCGCTACCTAAAAATGGTTTGAGAGAGTGCGCCCCTTCGGGGCGCACTCTCTCAAACCATTTAGGATGGCTATATCAAAATCATCAAGACGTGCTAAGCGAACCTTTATGATTGATCTAATTACTCCGTCATGCCAATAAATGTCCCTTGTCAATTTTTTTAATAAATTTCAGCAGTTTATCTTAATCGCGCTTATCAACTTGGTTTACTTTGCGATCGCTACTCAACCTGCATGGGCAACAAACTTTGCAGTTAGAGTTTTTGATGGTGACAACATCACTCTGGTAGATCGCGGCATCAAAACTAAAGTACATCTCGCCTGTATTGATGCGCCTGAGTTACTCCAAGCTGAAGGAGAACATGCTCGTAAAGTGCTGCAAAATATCCTTGACGATGAAGAGATTTTTGTTAAAGTTTTTAAAAAAGATAAATTTGGGCGTTACAACGGTGAAGTTTTAGCAGGCGGACAAAATGCTAACCAAGTAATGGTTTCGTTAGGACTTGCCCATTATGATCGCCTTCAAGAAAAAGATTGCCAAGGATATGAAGAGATCGAGGCAAAAGCGCAAAGCGATCGGCTAGGGGTCTGGGCAAATGGCGCTGATGTGATGCTACCTAGTCAATTTCGGCGCGAAAATAAGTTGCTAGGTGTTGGCTATTAATAAAAAAGGAGCGCATTGCACTCCTTTTTTATTAACTATCGCGACGGCGAAAACGACCTCTACGCTTAGCATTTTCAGCTTTACGCTTACGTTTCTCGCCTGCGGTCTCGTGATACTGACAGCGACGAATATCTGCTAGTAAGCCAGCTTTCTGGATTTTTTTCTTAAATCGACGTAGAGCCGATTCAATCCCTTCATTTTCACCAACGATTATTTGAGTCATGCTTATTTTGGTAGCAAAGTATTGTTCTTAATTATGCTGTAATTTGGCGCATTTTAATTTAGGCGACGGGTATCTAGTTTAGCAAATTTAATCCAAATTTGTAAAGTCTATTTTTTAAAGCGCTTTGCGCTCAAACCCAAATCCAAAAAAGTAATGGCGGCGCTTCGCGCCGCCATTACTTTTTTATCCTAAGCACACTTTGCTTTGCTATACGAACTACTAACGGATAACTTTAGGAACTTACAAAAACAGCTTTCAACATCCCTTCCTCTGCGTCTTGATGTAATTGAAAGCCTAGTTTGCGACAGAGGCTTTGCATTTTGTCATTGCTATTGAGGATGTAACCAACGATCGCATCCAGTTTTTCCTCCTTACCAACCTCCAGCAGTTGGCGTAATAACTCAGAACCTAGCCCTTGATGCTGGTAGCGATCGCTAACGATGAGCGCAAATTCTGCTTCGTTTGTGCCATGTAACTTACTGAGCCTTGCTACTCCCAAAATCTCATGCTCTAATGTTTGGGGATTTTTGTAATCAGCAGCTAAAACGATTTCGCGATCGTAATCTATGAAGCAAATCCGAGTGAGTCGCTCATGGGCAATGCGTTGCTTGAGTTTGACCATGTGGGCATAACGCAAATAGACGCTCTCTTCTGAAAGACTTTGATGAAACTGCACCATGAGCGGTTCATCTTCAGGACGGATTGGGCGAATTTTAAGGGGATCTCCTTTCCTTGATTCCCATAGCTGCACATACTTAGTGGGATAGGGGCGAATCGCTGGAACGGGTCGCTTGTCAATATCGGCGTTTGTATGAAGAACCACTCGCGCATCTAGAGCAATCATCCCCTCAGGCGAGACCGTCAGAGGATTAATATCAATTTCCCGAATTTGAGGCTGCTCAACGATCAACTGGCTAAAGTTAACCAATAACTGTTCAAGTTTGGCAAGATCGATCGCCTTTCGTCCTCTGACTCCCTGCAAAGCTTGATAGATGCGCGTTTGTTCCATCATCCGCCGCGCAAGGGTGGTATTTAAGGGCGGTAATCCTAAAGCACGATCTTGAAAGATTTCTACTAATTGTCCACCCATCCCGAAAAGCATCACTGCCCCAAACTGCGGATCGAGACTACTTCCTAAAATCAGTTCGTAGCCTTCCATCTTTACCATGGGCTGCACAGTGACCCCCAAGAAAGCTTGGGGATCAATAGCACGCACTTTAGAAGCGATCGCTATAAAAGCACGAGTAACGGCTGCGGCATCAGAGAGATTTAAACGCACGCCACCCACATCAGTTTTGTGAGTAATAGTTTCCGAATGAAGTTTGAGGACGACGGGATAACCAAAGCGATCGGCAATTTCGACAGCTTCGAGATCACTGGTGGCAATTTCAGTCGGTACGGTGGGAATACCATAGGCGGCAAGTAAATTCTTGGACTCATATTCAGTTAATAGACTGCGATCGCTGCTGATGGCTGGCGCTAAGATTTTTTCGACAAGCAGGCGATCGGGCGCATGTTGCTCCGAATCTACAGGCAAGGAAGGTGTTTCATAGATCCCTCGCAGATTGTAGGTATACTGCCACATATAGTTAAACAATCTAACAGCCGTATCAGGGTAGGAATAGGTGGGAATATTTGCCTGATTGAGGATTTGGGTTGCTGCGGCAATTTCTGCACCACCCATCCAACTGGTGATGACGGGCTTACCTAGTTGACTGTATGCCTTGAGCTTTTCCGCCGTCTGTGTAGGATTAGTCATTGCTTGGGGAGTCAAGATGACTAGTAATCCATCGCTATTGGGATCTTTCGCCACAACTTCTAAGGTCTTGGCATAGCGATCGCTACTGGCATCCCCCAAAATATCAACGGGATTGTGATGGCTCCATTGAGGCGGTAAAAATTGATTAAGTTGCTGTACTGTTTCGGGAGCTAGTTCTGACAATTCGCCGCCGCCACTGATCAGGGCATCGGTGGCGATCGCCCCAGGGCCTCCCGCATTCGTGACAATCGAGAGACGATTTCCTTTGGGTCTCGGTTGTTTAGAGAGAATTTCCGCCATATCAAATAGGTCAGAAATCGTATGCACCCGCAATACTCCACAACGTCGGAATGCTGCATTCAGCACTTCGTCACTGCCTGTCAATGCGCCTGTATGCGAAGCCGCCGCTTTTGCCGCCGCTTCTGTATGACCGACTTTCAGCACAATAATCGGTTTGTCCATAGCAACTTCACGAGCTGCGGAGAGAAAAGCATGGGCATCACCAATTGATTCCATATACAAAACAATGCTGTGGGTATGGGGATCATCGCCCAGATATTCAATCAAATCCCCCCAACCAACATCCAACATCGAGCCAATGGATACGAAGGCACTAAATCCCACATTTTCGCCAAGGCTCCAGTCTAAAATCGAAGTACAGAGCGCTCCACTTTGACTAATAAAAGCGACATTACCTGCACGGGCGATCGTCCCTGCAAAAGTAGCATTTAGCCCTGCGAGAGGATTCATCAGCCCTAAACAATTTGGGCCAATAATTCGCATCCCACCGCGTCTTGCTTCGGCGAGAACTTGTTGTTCTAAAGCTTCTCCTGCTTCACCAATTTCTTTAAACCCTGCTGAAACAATAATTGCACCCTTCACCCCCACTGCTACACATTCCCGAATCACCTGTGGCACTGTTGCCGCAGGTGTGGCAATTACGACTAAATCCACGACTTCAGGGACGCTAGCGATATCAGGATAGGACTTAATGCCCAATACACTATGACGTTGAGGATTAACGGGGAAAACAGTCCCACCAAAAGGACTACGAATTAAGTTCCATAACAATGTTCTGCCGACACTTCCCTCTCTTTCACTTGCGCCAATGACTGCAACAGAGCGAGGATGAAAAATACAATCAAGGGGATGGCGCTGTCCTTTCCAAATGTCATGGGCAGGATCACCTACACATATTTGATTCACTAAAACTTTTTCCATGCCATTATCCTAAGCTTAGATGTCAAGGTGGATTAACCACCAAGGACAAAACAAGAAAGTCTCTTTTCTATCTCTTCAACTATAGCGGCTTTCAAATGAATAAGTACTTGTACAAAACAAAAGGTTAAGATCACCGACTTTTTGTAAATTTGCAAATTGTCTTTGCTTGTCTAGAAAAAGTCGGGGATCGGTCTGGTTAGGGTTGCTTGGGGCAAATTTGACTAGGTGGTACGAGAGGAACTTCTTTAAAAGAGGGAACTAAATCGAATTTTAAACCGATGGAGGAGAAAAGATTCAGTAATGTGTTGGCAATGATTACGAACTTAACAAATCGTTTTAAGAAAGCTCGTCTCGGTGTTTGCGGGAATAACAAGAGGTTGGCAATGATTACAAGCTTAAGAAATCGTTGTAAGAGAGTCATGGGGAAGTTCTCAGTAAAGTTGACCATGCCATCATCGAAAAAATGACCTTAAACCTCCAGACGAGTTAAGACAGATAACCAAATTTTCTTAACTGCCTTTTCTGTCCTCTTTGAAGTGAGTTAAACTAAGAAATCATTTAAGAATTACTTTCTACAGTCAAAAACTCTAAGAGATCCCCCTCAATCCCCCTTAAAAAGGGGGAAGAAGATAATTCTCCCCCCTTTTTAAGGGGGGCTGGGGGGGATCTAGACAATTCTTAAATGGTTTCTAAATCCACACTGTCAGCAAAACTTGGTTGAGCCATGTCAACACAGCGAACTAGAGGAATTGCCGCAACGGTTGCGGGACTGCAAAAACTTCGTGAAGTTAAGGCGGCTGGCAAAGAGGATGGAACTCGTTTGACCTATGAAGGCATTGCCGATCGCATTTCTCAGAACTCTCAAGCTTCAGTCGATCCCAGAACCGTAAGACGATTTTTTAATGGTGAAGGGATTGATCGAGATTACGTCCTAGCGATTTGTGCAGCTTTGGGTTTAGAGGTCACGGAGATTGTTGATCCCAATGAATGGCATCCCGCTAAGTCTCGTCCAACTTCTCAAACTGTTGCGATTGCCGCAACCCTAAATACGACACCCCCGCCTGTGGATGAATGGCAGGGACGACAGGATGAAATCAAGGAACTCCAAACCGCCCTAAGCAATGAGAAAGTCCGCTTAATCGGGATGACCGCCGCAGGAGGCTATGGTAAATCGGCTTTAGCGGTGAAGTTCAAGGAGCAGCTAACCCCTGATTGGCGGGTGTTGTGGGTGAGTTTTATCCAGCCTTATCCCTTGGCGCAGTTTGGGCGATGGTTATTGGAGCAGTTGGGACGAGCTTATGATGAAAAATGGGACGAGGAGACGTTAATTGGGCAGATAGTCGAAGGGTTAATCGCTGAGCCTTGTTTGTTGGTGTTGGACAATATGGAAACGGTGATACCAGCAGAAGGGAAGTCGGTTTATGGTCAATTTTTGAGCCAATGGTTAGGGAATGGGGTTAACAGTAAGTTATTGCTCACTAGTCGGGAACAGCCAATGTTTAGCCCCAATTTGCTGCCGCGTTGTTATTGGTTAGCTCTAAAGGGGTTAGCGGAAGCCGATGCGATGCGTTTGGTGACGGAAGACTATAAATTAACGGGAACGCAGGAGGAATTAGCCCATTTTGTGAACCGAATGGATCGGCATCCTCTCTTGATGCAACTGGTATCGAGTTTGATGCGGGACAAGTTGGGGAAAGGAGTTTGTGTGACAGAGACGGAAAATTTTGGCTTAGATTTGTTTACGGTGGAGGGTTATCACCGTGATACGGAAACCTGTGTCAGAGAGGTGGTAGCGGCGAGTTTGGCGCGATTATCGGCAAGGTTAGGGGATATTTTAAAGCGGTTATCGGTATTGCGAGGGATTTTTGATCTAGGGTTAGCTCAGGGGTTAACTGCCGAGGTAACGGACGCAGAGTTAAGGTATTTAGCCCGTTTGTCGTTGTTGCAGGAGTTTCCCCCCGAACCGCTCAAGAGAAACCCGCGACGGTTTCAGTTTTTGCCTTTAATTTCTATGGTGGTGCAACAGCAATCGGATTCTAAGTTGTTGCGATCGGCGCATCAGGCTGCGTTGGATTATTTTTTGGCACATTTACCTGCGCCACCTTGGGAATCGTTGGAGGATTTGACGGCGTATTTGGAGGGGTTTTACCATGCAGGGGAATTGGGAGAATGGCAGTTAGCTTATGATATTTTGAATGAGGAGCGAGGGGGAGAAGGGAAAAATGAATCGATTGATCTATTTCTAGATTTTCAAGGGTTTTATCGTCAGCAAGCGCAGTTATATGAGCAGGTGATCGCAGGGAGTCAACGCGAACAGGATTGTCATCGCAAATCGTTAAACCGTTTGGGACTTTGTTATAAACACTTGGGGCAGTATGAAAAAGCGATCGCCTATCAACAGCAGTCTCTCGAAATCGAAGTAGAAATCGGCAATCGGCAAGGAGTGGCAAATTCTCTAGGGAATTTAGGCAGTTGTTATTGTTCTTTGGGGCAGTATAAAAAAGCGATCGCCCTCTACCGCCAATGTCACGACATCTGTGAAGAAATCAGCAATCGGCAAGTGGTGGCAATTTCTCTATGTGGTTTAGGCAATTGTTATTATTCCTTGGGGCAGTATGAAAAAGCGATCACCCACTATCAGCAATATCACGACATCAGTGAAGAAATAGGCTTTCGGCAAGGGGTAGCAATTTCTCTAGGAAATTTAGGCAATTGTTATAATTCCTTGGGGCAGTATGAAAAAGCGATCACCTACCACCAGCAACATCACGACAGCAGTGAAGAAATCGGCTATCGGCAAGGAGTGGCAATTTCTCTAGGGAATTTAGGCAATTGTTATAATTCCTTGGGGCAGTATGAAAAAGCGATCACCTATCAACAGCAATATCACGACATCAGTGAAGAAATCGGCGATCAGTTAGGAGTGGCAGATTCTTTACACAATACAGGGGAGGTATTTCTCACACTTGAAAACTACAGCGAAGCAGAAACCAAAATTCAAGAATCCTTAGTTATTTCCCAAGAGATTAACTTTAAACTTTTAATCGCCCATAGTTTCAAAGCTCTTGCAGCGATCGCCCATCAAACCAATCAACCCCAACTCGCCCTCACCCATTGCCAAGCCGCCCTCACCCTCTCCCAAGAACTTGGCATTCCTTTAGTCAAAGACTGCGAAGAACTCCTAGCAAAAATTCAGGAGGACTTAGGAGAATAACATTAGTGTCATGAATTATTCGCGCATCAGACAATCGTTCTGTAGGGGCAAAGCATTGCCACGAAAATCTATAAATTTTTAGATAATTTTGATTTGGCAATGCTTTGCCCAAACCTCGCAACGCAGGGACAAATTATCGATGAAAGCACAAAGGGTTGAGCATTTGCAAATTGAGATTTTGGTGGAGAGTATAAAAATAGTGGCGCAAATGCTCAACCCCTTGTATCTAGGAAGAAAAGTAAAGGATAAAATCTTTACTCAAATCCGAAAAAGCAAAAGCAGAGATAAACTCGTTCAACCCCTAGGGACACCAAGCCCGTAATGTAGATAGAGTCGTCTCT